>NZ_CABPRH010000009.1:0-183566 GCF_902410085.1 Haloferax sp. KTX1
AACCGACTCCGAACGCCCCCCGAACCAGTCCACGACAACGATGACTCACGATACTGATACCGACGTCGATACCGAGACCACGTCCGACGAGAAGCGCGCCGTCGTCCTCCTCTCCGGCGGCATGGACAGCGCGACGACCGCCTACGAGGCCAAGCAACGCGGCTACGAACTCTACGCGCTCCACACCTCCTACGGCCAGAAGACGGAGTCGAAGGAGTACGACTGCGCCCGCGCGCTCGCCGACGAACTCGACGCCAGCGACTTCCTCCACATCGAGACGAGCCACCTGAAACAGATCGGCGCGTCGTCGCTCACCGACGACTCGATGGCCGTCGCCGACGCCGACATGGACGCCGACGAGATTCCGACCTCGTACGTCCCCTTCCGCAACGCCAACCTCCTGTCGATGGCCGTCTCGTACGCCGAGGCGAACGACTGCGACGCCGTCTTCGTCGGCGCGCACTCCGAGGACTACTCGGGCTATCCCGACTGCCGCCCCGAGTTCTTCGACGCCTTCGAGGCCATGGTCGACGTCGGCACGAAGCCCGACACGACCATCTCGCTGGAAGTGCCGTTCGTCCACGACTCGAAGACCGACATCGCCCGCCGCGGCCTCGAACTCGGCGTCCCCTTCGAGCACACGTGGTCCTGCTACCGCGCCGAGGAACCGGCCTGCGGCACCTGCGACTCCTGTGCGTTCCGCCTGCAGGCGTTCCAGAACCTCGGCGAGCGCGACCCGATTCCGTACGCCGAGCGCCCGGAGTACGCGGACGCTGACGCGGACGCGTCGTAGCGCCCCTCTGCCCGCCGCCGACGCGGACAGCCCTTCGCCCGCGTCCCGACCTGTCTCCTCGCGTCCCTTTTTCACCGACCTGCGCGAACCCCGACCATGAGCGACGAGAAACGCCGAACCGCCGCCCAGTTCGGAAGCGCCGCCGAGTCGTACTTCGACAGCGAGGTCCACCGCCTCGGCGAGGACCGCGAGACGCTCGCGTCGTGGTGCCGCGGCGCGACCCGCGCGCTCGACGTGGCGACCGGGGCCGGCCACACCGCGGGCGCGATAGCCGACGCGGGGGTCGGCTCTGTCGTCGCGGCCGACGCCGCCCCGGAAATGGTCGCCACCGCGGTCCGAGAGTACCCCGTCGCGGGCGTCGTCGCCGACGCGGAGCGCCTTCCCTTCGCGGACGATTCCTTCGACGCGGCCGCCTGCCGCATCGCCGCGCACCACTTCCCCGACCCCGAGGCGTTCGTCGCCGAAGTCGCGCGCGTCCTCGACTCCGGCGGCGTCTTCGCCTTCGAGGACAACGTCGCGCCCGAGGACGCGTCCCTCGCGGAGTTCCTCAACGGCGTCGAGGTGCTCCGCGACCCGACCCACGTCGAACTCCACCCGATTTCGCGGTGGCGCGAGTGGTTCGAGGCCGAGGGCCTGTCGGTCGAGGCGGTCGAGACCGCCGCCATACGCCTCCGGTTCGACCCGTGGACCGAGCGGACGAACGTCTCGCCCGCGGACCGAGACGAACTCGAACGTCGCTTCCGCGAGGCGTCCGACGAGACGAAAGCGCTGTTCGACGTGGAGTTCGACGGCGACTCCGTCGTTTCGTTCGCCAACCCGAAGGCGCTGATTCGAGCGCGGAAGGAGTAGGTGAGCAGGCTCGCCGCTTCGGTCCCGCGACCCGCCGAGACCCACAAACGGTAAGCGGACCCCCCGCGACGTGGGGGTGTGTCAACGCCCGACTCCGAGGCCCCGATCTCGCCGCTCGCGGGCCTCGGCATCGCCGTCCTCGCGGTGAGCACGAGCGCCATCCTCGTCCGCTGGAGCGCCGCGCCGAGCCTGATAAAGGCGTTCTATCGGGTCCTGTTCACCGTGGCGCTCCTCGCGCCCGTCGCGCTCGTCCGCCACCGCGACGCGCTGGCGACCATCTCTGGGCGCGACCTGCTGGCGGCCGGGGGCGCGGGCGTCGCGCTCGCGGCCCACTTCGCGTCGTGGTTCGAGAGCCTCAACCACACGACGGTCGCCGCGAGCGTCACGCTCGTGCAGTCCCAACCGCTTTTCGTCGCCGTCGGCGCGTGGGCCGTCCTCGACGAGCGCGTGAGTCGCCGCACCGCCGCCGGCATCGGCGTCGCGCTCGCGGGCATGGCGCTCATGTCCGTCTCCGACTTCCTCACCGCCGGCGGCGCGCCGCGGCCGCTTCTCGGAAACGGACTGGCGGTCGTCGGAGCCGTGACGGCGGCCGCCTACGTCCTCACGGGCCGAAGCGTCCGAAGCAGGGTTTCTCTCGTCCCCTACGTGGTCGTCGTCTACACGGTCTGTGCCGCCGCGCTCCTCGTCGTCGCGGTCGGCCGGGGCGACCCGCTTACCGGCTATCCGCCCCGCGAGTGGCTCCTGTTTCTCGGGATGGCCGTCGGGCCGGGCATCTTCGGTCACACCGTCATCAACTGGGCGCTCGCCCATCTCGAATCGAGCGTCGTCTCCGTCTCGCTCCTCGGCGAACCCGTCGGCAGTACGATACTCGCGCTCTTTCTCCTCGGTGAGATTCCCACGCTCCCGACGGTTCTCGGCGGGGCTGTCGTCCTCGGCGGCATCTATGTCAGCGCGTCCTGAACGGCGCTCTCTGCGCTGGCTCCTCCGATTCAGAACCCGGACTCGAACTCGCTGCATCAGTTATCGGCGGTGATAACCGCGTCACAACGCTCATTATGATGAACGGCCGCTACACGGTATGGACGACGGGTCGGGGGCGGACGTACGCGTCCTCCACGTCGACGACGAACCCAGTCTGACGGACCTCGTGTCGATTTACCTCGAACGCGAGGCCGGCGACGTCGACCTGTCGGTCTCGACGTCGAACTCGGGGGCGGACGCCCTCGAACGACTCCGACAGGAACGACTCGACTGCGTCGTTTCGGACTACGACATGCCCGATATCGACGGACTGGAGTTCCTCCGCGCGGTCCGCTCCGAACACCCCGACCTCCCTTTCATCCTCTTCACCGGCAAGGGCTCCGAGGAGGTCGCCCGCGACGCCTTCCGCGTCGGCGCGACCGACTACATGCAGAAAGACACCGGCACCGACCAGTACACCGTCCTCGCCAACCGCGTCGTCAACGCCGTCTCGCAGTACCGCGCGAAGGCGGCCTCCGAGCGCTACGGCACCGCCATCGAGGTGCTCGACAGCGGCGTCTACTCGCTCGATTCTGCGGGGCGTTTTACCTCCGCCGACGGCGTCTTCTGCGACCTCACCGGCTACGACCGAGAGGCCGTCATCGGCCGGGAGTTCGCCGACCTCGCCGCCGAGTCCGACGACGAGATTCGCGCCGCCTTCGAGCGGGTCGTCGCCCCTGACGCCCCCGACACGGAGCGCTTCGAGACGGTGCTGTCGCCCGGCCCGGCGTACCCGCACGACGACGACCTCCTCTGTGAGGGCCACCTCGCGCTCCGCCCCACCGAGGACGACGAACCCGCGGTCATCGGGACGCTACAGGACGTGACCGAGCGCCGCCGCCGGCGGAACCGACTGCGCTACGAGACGCGCCTGAAAGACGCCGTCTTAGACACCTCCACGTCGCTGATGAGCGCCGAGACCGACGAGATCGGCACGAAAATCGAGTGGACGCTCCAGTCGGTCGGCGAGGTGGCCGACCTCGACCGCTGTTCGGTCTACCTCTACGACGACGAGACGAACGTCGCCGCCCGGATGCACGACTGGCGCGGCGGCGACCGACGCGACCACCCCGAGCGCGTCGCCCTCGAAGACGCCCGCTGGTTGCTCGAACGACTCCACCGCTTCGAGAACGTCCGCCTCCATCGCGTCTCGGACCTCCCGCCCGAGGCGTCGGACACGAAGCGCGTGCTCACCGACGCCGAGACCGGCGGCTTCGTCGCCGTGCCGATGGTGTCGAAGTGGGCGCTCGTCGGCTTCGTCGTCTTCGACGTGGTCGAGACGAGTCGCTCGTGGACCGACACCGAGGTCGACCTCCTGCGCTCTGTCGGGAACAACGTCACGCACACGCTGGCCCGTCAGCGACGCGAGCGCGAGCTCCAGCGGCAGAACGACCGCCTCGAAGAGTTCGCGTCGGTCGTCTCCCACGACCTCCGGAACCCGCTCAACGTCGCCAAGGGGTTCGTCGAACTCGCCCGCGAGGAAGACGACGTGACCTATCTCGACCGCGCACTCGACGGCGTCACCCGGATGGACACGCTCCTCAACGACGTGCTCACACTCGCCAGACAGGGACGAACGGTCGGCGAGACGCGCTCTATCGCCATCGAGAACGTCGCCGAGCGGGCGTGGAAGGCGGTCGACACCGGCGACGACGCGGTGCTCGTCGTCGAGGACGGCCTCGGGTCCACGCAGGCCGACCAGGGGCGACTCCAACAGGCGTTCGAGAACCTGTTTCGGAACGCGGTGGAACACGGTTCCACAGGCAACCGGACTGCGTCCGGTGACGCCGTCGAGCACGACTCGACGGGCAGTCGGACCTCATTCGACGACGCCACCGCTACCGATACGTCCGCCACCGGTCCCTCAGATTCCGAGCCGACGATGAGCGCGACCGACGAACTCATCGTCCGCGTCGGCCCCACCGAGACCGGCTTCTACGTCGCCGACGACGGCCCCGGAATCCCGGACGCCGAGCGCGAAACCGTCTTCGAGCACGGCCACACGACCTCCGAGTCCGGCACGGGCTTCGGCCTCTCTATCGTCGAGAGCATCGTCGAGGCCCACGGCTGGGACATCGAAGTGACCGCCCCCGAACCCGACCTCGGCGGCGCGCGCTTCGAGTTCGACATCGGCGGCGTCCGCTCCGAGGTCGAACCGCGCTTTTCGCTCAGCGACGACTGAGCCGTCGGCGCGGCCGCCCCCCCGTCCCCGTCCTGCGGTCTCTCATTCTTCCAACAGTCGCTTCGTCTCGGCGTGACGCCCGCGGAACATCCCCTCGAAGCCGACGCCGCCGAAGACGCCCGCGAGGTCGCCGAGCGGGCCGAACGGGAGTCGGTACTCGACGCGGTCTTCGAGTACCGTCTCGTCGCCGTCGGCGACGAACCGGTGAGTGTGGACCCACCGCGGGAAGGGGCCGCCGACCATGTCGTCGCGGAACCACGCCGTCGTCTCTCCGGCCTCGCGGTCGAGGATGCGCGAGGTCCAGCGCTGGCGCGGGCCGACGCCGAACAGTCGCATCGACATCTCGATTTCCGTCCCGGAAACGAGTTCGTCGGGGTCGTCCTCGCCGTCGGGGCCGCGGACCGACTCGATTTCGAGGTGCATCCACGCCGGGGTGAGCGCCTCCAGTCCGGACGCGTCCGAGTGGAACTCCCAGACGCGTTCGAGCGGTGCGGCGATGCGGGTTCGACGCTGGTAGACCGGCATACCCGACCGTTAGGCCGGAGACGGAAAAGCGGTGCCGGCGGAATCGGTCGAAAACAGAAAAGCGTCGCCGACCGCGAGGCCGAGGCCGAGGTCGGCGGCCGGTCGGTCGCGCCGCCTCAGAGCGTGAAGCGCGAGACGGTCGTGCCGGCCTTCGTCAGGTCCTCGTGGGTCGCCGCGGCGACGGTCACCTGATTCTCGCCGTACTCGATGGCGACCTCGACCTCGAACGATTCCCCGTCGGGTTCGACGAGCCGGGTCTCGCCGGGTGTCTTGACCGCGACGACGGCGGCGTCGGTCTGCCCCGAGACGACGAGTTTGTCGCCCTTGAAGCGCGTGCTCACGCGGAGGGTCGGTCCGTCCGGGCGGTCGGACTCGACGTACCGCTCGCGGAGGAACGCGGGCGTCTCGACGGGTTCGCCCGCGTCGACGCCGTGGGCGAGGCGGACGAACTGGGCCATCGACCACGCAAGCGGGGTCGCGCTGCCGGTGCCCTCGCCGAACTCCCAGTTGTAGTCGGTCGCGTGCTCGCGGTCCCAGACCTGCTCTGCGAGCATGCGGCCGGAGTTGGCGAAGGCGGCCATCGTCCGCAGCAGGTTGTCCGGTGCGAGGTCGCCCTCCTCGGTTCCCGCGAGCAGTTCGTACTCGCCGCGCTCGCCGGTGAAGATTGGCCACAGGCGGCCTTTCCCCTTGGCGTCGACGGACCACGGCGCGCCCTCCTCGTCGCGCTCGCGCTCGCCGTAGCCGTCGCCGTTGTACCGGTAGAACGCCGGTCCGTGGGGCGTGTCGACGCGGATTGTCTCGTCGACCTCCTTCACGGAGTTCCGGATTATCTCGTCGTCGGCGGGCTTGATACCGAGGCGAGTCAGTTCGAGGAAGCCCGCGTCGATGATTTCGCGCTCGTCGAGCGTCGGGCCGTTGTTCGCCAGCGTCCGCAGGTGCCCGGCGTCGGGTTCGCCGTCGCGGGTGATGCGGACGTAGTACGGCGTGTGCGTGTTGCGGTCGGTGCCGGTCCGCGTCGCGGTCCAGTCGTCGACGCGCTCGGTCCAGTCGTCGGCCAGCGCCAGCCAGACGAGCGCGTCCTCGGCGTGGCCCTCGTCGAGCGCGACGGCCGCCGCGCAGCCGAGGCCGGCGATCTCGGCCGCGATGGACGACGGCGAGTAGCCGGCTTCCTCCTCCCAGCGCTCCTGTGCAGTCGGCGGCCCGTTCCGCGCGACGTAGTCCGCGGAGTGCTTGACGTTCTCGTAGCCGTAGGCCACGTCGTCGAAGGCGACGCCGCGCTCGTGGAGCATGTACGCCATCACCTGCGGGAACGAGATGTTGTCCATCTGCTCGCCGCCCCAGCGGGTCCGCCCGTTGAGGTAGGTGTTCTGCGGGATGAAGCCGCGGTCGTCCTGCTGGTAGGTGTAGATGTACTCCAGCGCGTCGATGGCCGTCTCGACGTCGCCGACGGCCTCGAAGACGGTGAAGACCTGATAGAGGTCGCGCGACCAGACGAAGTTGTAGCCGTACCCCTTGGGCTCCTCGGCGGCGACGGCCTCGCCCCACGGGACCGACGGCGAGGCGAGCCCCGCGCCGAGGTAGGTCTTGTCCTCGACCGCCCGCAGGCTCATGAGCGCGGTCTTGTACTGCGCGGCGAGGTCGTCGTCGTCGGCGACGGAGCCGGGGAGTTCCTTGTCGGCGAGGAAGTCGGCCCACGAGTCGACGTACGCCGACCGGGCCGTCTCGTAGCCGCGGGTGAGCGCGCCGGCCGCCTCGCCGAGCGCGGCGGCGGTGTCGGCGTGTTCGGCGAAGCCGAGCGCCAGCGTCTCGCCGAGTTCGTCGCCCGTGCCGATGCGCCCGACGAGCACGACGTTCTCGTCGTCGACACGCTCTTGGGCGCCCGGGAGTTCGCCCTTCGAGAAGAAGTCCGCGAGATACCGCGAGCCGGCGACGCCGACGGTCGCCCACTCGAACCGGCCGGCGGCGGTGAGCGCGATGGCGACGCTGTACTCCCTGCCGTCCCGGTCGATGAGAAGCGGTTCGTGGCCGTCGCCGGCGTCGAACGCGCCCGCGTCGCGGGCGACGAGGTGGTAGCTCCCGAGCTGGCCGAGGCGGATGCCGCGGTCTTTCGTCCCGGTGTTCGCAAGCGCCGTGTCGGCGATGGTGTACAGCTCGTAGTCGTCGCCGTCGATGGACTCGAACTGCACGTCCGCGAGCATCGCGTCGTGTTCGGGGTCGAGGACGTACTCGACGGTGAGCTCCCATTCGTGGCCGCGGCCGTCGCCCGTCTCGGTGACGACGTGGCGGAAGACGAGCGCGTCGTCGTCGACGATTTCGGCCCGGCGTTCGACCGTGTCCGCGTGGTCGTCGCGGCGGGTCTCGTTGTGGGTCCGCGCCGTGTACTCGTCGTTCGGGTCGGCGTCGACGACGAGGAAGTCGAGCGTCCGGAGGTTCATCAGGTCGACCCGCGGGAAGCGGACCTCGGTCAGCGCGCCCTCGGTCAGGGTGAACCAGACGCGCGAGGGGTCGTCGGCGTAGTGGTCGGCGACGGTGCCGATGCCGTACTTCTCGCCGGTCGTCCACCGCGGCCGGTTCTCCGGGCCGGTCGGCGCGGGCTTCGGCGCGGGGAGCGCGTCGATATCGGCGAGGATGGCGGTCGTCTCCATCCGGATGGCGTGGGGCCACCCCAGCGGCGTCGCGCTGTCGAAGCGCCCGTCGTCGAACACCTGCTCCGCGAGGTAGCCCGCGTCGGTCGTGAAGGGGCCGTCGGGCTGGAGCAGTTCGTAGAGGTTCGTCGCGCGCTCGACGAACCGGCGGCCGTCCTTCCCGAGGCGGTCGCAGAGGACGCCGAACTTCGCGGCGGCGTTCGCGCCCCACGCGGTCGAGACGGACCAGACCTTCTCGCCGTCCTGCCCGTCGGCGCGCCAGTAGTCCTCTTCGAATCGGACCAACCCGGCGACGTCGCCGCGGGGGTTCCGATAGAGCCCCTTCAGCGTCGCGGCCATGTGCTTGACGAGTCGGTCGGCGGTCTTCCCCTCGACCTCCTCGATGTCGGCGTAGGCGTCGACGGCGTCGACGAGGGCGAACGTGGAGGAATCGAGGCGGTCGTCGAGGTCGCCGTTCCGGTCGATGCGGAGGGCGTACACCTCGCGCTCGTCGGACCAGAGCTCGTCGAGCCCCTCGTACACCGCGGTCGCCTGCTCGGCGGCGTGCTCCCGGAGGTCGTCGTTCACGGGCGCGGTGGCGACCGTGGCGTACGCTTGGAGGAACGTCGCGGCCGTGTGCGTGAACCGGCCGCTCATGTTCTCCCACGCGTTCTGACAGGGCTTCGGGAGCCCGTCGGATTCGAGACTGCTGTCGATTCCCGAGACGCCCGCCGCGACGGTCGAGCGGATGCGCCCGACGAGTTCGTCGTCGAGTTCGTCGCGGCGCTCGGCGAGGAGCGACGCGAGCGCGGCGACGACGCTCGCCGTCTGGTCGGCCTGATACTCCTCGTCTCCGGTGCCCTCGACGCGGCCGTGCGCCCAGCCGGGGGCGACGGTCCCGTCGACGGCCCAGACGCGGTGGGGCCACGTGCCGTCTTCGAGTTGCGTCTCGCAGTAGAACTCCGCGCTCGTCGCGAGGCGGTCGCCGAGGCCGAGGTCGAAGGCGTCGTCGGCGTGCGCGAGCGCCTGCGTGACCTCGGCGTCGTCGCGGAACCACGTGTAGCCGTAGCCGCCGGAGTGGGCGTAAAACGGGTCGAACTCGGGGCCGGCGATGCGCGCGCCGCTGGGGGCGGTCAGAAGCGACAGCGCCCGGAGGTCGGCGCGGACGATTCGCTCGCGCGGTGTCCCGTCGGGGACGAACACCTCGGCCTGCTCGCGGGCGGCGTCGCGGAGCGCGTCCGCGGTCGCGTGCTGGACCGAGCAGTGTCGGAGGTCGGCGAGGGCGTCGGTCCGCGCCATCTCGTTGTGGTCCGAAAGCTGGGTGACGAGGGTGGTCCGCGCGGCGCGGCCCTCCTGTTCGAGCGGGGCGCTGACGACCACGTCGCCCGAGAGGTGGGTGTCCTCGTAGCGGTCGAGGACGGCCTCCCGCGGGAAGTCGAAGACGTCGTCGGAGAGAATCTCGTCGAACCGCTCGGGAATCTGGCCGCGAACGTCTGTCAGCCCGGTCGACGCGGTGACGTAGTCGTGTTCGTTCCGGTGGAACACCTCGACCGCTTGGGTGTCGTTCGGGCCGCCGGCCTCGTGGATGAGGCGGCCGACCCGCGTCTCTCGGCCCTCGGGGGCGAAGGTGAGAAACGCGGTCAGGTGGGCGTCGGTCGGAATCGCACCGCGGAGTTCGACGTGGGTCACGTGGGCGCGGCCGAGGGTCAGGTCGTACTGGTGGACGGTGTACTCCCCGGCGTCGTACTCGGTCTCGACGAGGCTCGTCTCCCGGTAGTAGTGCTGCCGCACGGACTCCAGCTCGTCGAACCAGTGCGTCTCGCCGTCCGTCTCGATGCCGAACCGAGAGCGGTCGATGCCGTAGAGGCCCGAAAGCGAAGAGGAGTAGTCCCGGAGGGAGCCGTCGAGGCCGACGTAGACGAGCCGGTCCCCGTGGCCCGAAAACGCGCCGTCCGAGGTCTGACACTCCTCTGGGAAGCGTCCGCCCCGGTCGCGTTTGTATTCGTTTAACGCGGTCCGAAGTCGCATAGAGGTAGACGAGGGTCTCGAACCATAAGTATTGGCCGCACGTTTGCCATCATTTATGCCTGTATACCGACGAATTCGGGAGACGCCGAGGCGACTCGGTACGACCCGTCTCTCACCGGAACGCCGGTTCCATCAGGGGTAAACTCAAAGTCACCCGGCACGTTCATTGTGAGTATGCAACACCCAGGACCGCCGCAGTTCATGGCTGTCGGCGAGTCGGTACAACTCGCGCCTCGCGACCCGGACCCCGACGCCGACTACGCGTGGCGGGTTCGGAGCGCGCCGGTCGCCAGCAGCCTCGAACTCGACGAAGACACCGCAGTCGTGCAGTTCACGCCCGACGCGGCCGGCCGGTACGTCGTCGAACTCGACGCGCCCGACGTGACGTACGCGCTCACCATCCGCGTCTTTCCCGGTTCCTACCTGCCCGCCGGCTCGGTCAGGAGCGGCGCGAGCGGGATGAGCGGAATGAGCGGCTACAGCGGACAGAGCGGCTCCGCTCGCCCGACGGGGTTCAGCGGGGGCGCGTCCGGCTCCGGAAGCGGTGTCGGCGACGCCCAGCGAGGACGGGGCGGCCGCCCGCGCATCAGGCTCGACGCGACCGTCGAAGACGGCGTCGTCGTCGTCCGCGCCGACCCGCGACCGAACCCCGACAGCGACACCGACCGCGACGACCTCGTGGTCGAGTTCGTCGTCGACGACCGCGACGACGTTGACGACGCGGTCGTCGAGACCGACGGCTGGGAACTCCGCGTCCCGCTTTCGGAGATCGGCGACCGGCTTCGCGTCCACGCGGTCGCCCTCGACGAGACGTACAGCGTGCCCGACTCCGTGACCGTCGAACGCGAGGCCCTCGTCGACGGCGGGGTCGCCGAGGCGGAGACGGAGGGAGTACAGGCCGACGTGACGGGCCGCGCCGACGGCTCCGGCGCGCAGGAGGCGTCCGTTTCCGTCTCCCGGCCGAACGACCCGCCGCAGTGGGCCCGAGAGGTGACGCTGTACGAGATTTACGTCCGCGGCTACGCCTCGGACGTCGAGGACGCCGACAACACCTTCGAGGCGCTCGAAACGCGGCTCGACTACCTCGAATCGCTCGGCGTCGACTGCCTGTGGCTCACGCCCGTGCTGGAGAACGACCACGCGCCCCACGGCTACAACATCGTGGACTTCTACGACGTCGCCGAGGACCTCGGCACCCGCGAGGACTACGAGCGGTTCGTCGAGGCCGCCCACGACCGCGGCATGAAGGTGCTTTTCGACCTCGTGCTCAACCACTCCGCGCGCGCCCACCCCTTTTTCGAGGACGCCTACAAGAACCCCGACTCCGAGTACTACGACTGGTACGAGTGGCGGGAAGACGGCGAGCCGGGCACCTACTTCGACTGGGAGTACATCGCCAACTTCGACCACCGGAACCTCGACGTCCGGCGCTACCTGCTCGACGCGGTGGACCTGTGGGCCGAGGTCGTCGACGGCTTTCGCTGCGACATGGCGTGGGCCGTCCCCGACACGTTCTGGCAGGAGATTCGGGACCGCGTGAAGGCGAAAGACCCCGAGTTCCTGCTTCTGGACGAGACCATCCCCTACATCGCCGACTTCCACGAGGGGATGTTCGACATGCACTTCGACACGACGCTGTACTTCACGCTCCGGCAGGTCGGCCGCGGCGACGAGCCCGCAGAGCGCATCCTCGACGCCGTCGACCAGCGCACGCAGGTCGGCTTCCCCGACCACGCGGCGTTCATGCTCTACCTCGAAAACCACGACGAGACGCGCTACATCGTCGAGTGCGGCGAGGACGAGGCGCTGGCCGCCGCGGGCGCGCTGTTTACGCTCCCCGGCGTGCCGATGGTCTACGGCGGACAGGAGATCGGCCAGCGCGGCCGCCGCGATGCCCTCGCGTGGGACCACGCCCGCGACGACGTCCGCGAGCACTACGAGCGCCTCATCGAGGTCCGCGACGAGACGCCCGCGCTCCGGAACGGCGGGGCGTTCCGCCGCATCGACTACGAGGCCGACTCCGACCGCGCGGTCGCGTTCGTCCGCGACCACGACGACGGCTCGTACCTCTGTGCGCTCAACTTCGCACCCGGCGCGGCCACGGTCGACGTCGGCGACCTCGCGGTCGACGCGACGGACGTCGTCTCCGGCGACTCCGTCGCCGCCGAGGGCGGTATCCGCGTCGACGACGTGGTCGTCTGCCCGCTCGCGTAATCCCGGAACGCCGCGACCCGATTCCGACCGGGGTCGAACTCGCCGACGCGGCGGGACTCGCCGGGTGACACGAGCGTCTCGCGTCCGGGGAGACCCCACCACCAGATTCATACGCTCCCAACGTTTTTGGACGTATGTCCACAGTATCTCCCGGTATATTATCGGATAATATCGGTAATACACTCCATATTTGGTTCGATTCTCTAAACATTCGGTAGGTGTATATGGGACATTGTGGACAGCACTTTTCTATGATACCTCTGTGCTACTCGCTACATGATGTCCAAATCAATGCAGAATAACGGCGAAACTGTGCACAATTGTGCTACTCTTTCGGAGGTTTGCGTATGGGTCTCGTAAGGATGACCAAGTGGCGAACGCTCCTTCTCGCCACCATCGGGTTCAACTTCTCGTTTCTCATCTGGTTCTCGTTTGCGCCCTTCACGGGGCCGATGGCGGAGGAGTTCGGGCTTTCGCTCGCCGAAATCGGCATCTTAGCGAGCGCGGCCATCTGGCTCGCCCCGTTCGGCCGCATCCTGACCGGGTGGCTCTCGGACAAGTTCGGCGCGCCGGTCGTGTTCGCCATCGTCCTCGGCTACGTCGGGGTGTTCTCGATGGCGAGCGCCTTCGCCGAGAGCTACACCGTGTTCTTCGTCGAGCGCCTCATCGTCGCCACGGCGGGCATCACGTTCGTCATCGGCATCCAGCACGTCTCGGAGTGGTTCGAAGAGGAGAACCTCGGCATGGCCGAGGGCGTTTACGCGGGCGTCGGGAACGCCGGGGCCGCCGGCGGCGCGCTCATCCTGCCCCGCGTGTTCGGGGCGGACTGGAGCGGCCCGCTGTTCCAGACCAACTGGCGGGCGGCGTTCTTCTACACCGGCATCGTCTCGATTCTGCTCGCGGTCGCCTACTACCTCCTCGGCGAGGCCGCGGCGAACGACGAGCGCCGGCAGGCGACCGCCGACAACGCGACGCTCAAGCAGTGGGTCCACACCGCCACCCGGTACGGGACCGTCGCCCTCGCGCTGGCCTACGTCATGAGCTTCGGTCTCGAACTCTCGATGAACGGCTGGCTCGCGACCTACTACCGCGAGGCGTTCAACACGAACAACCTCGTGCTCGCGAGCACGTTCGCGGCCACGTTCTCCGTCGCGGCCGGCCTGCTCCGTCCCATCGGCGGCTACGTCAGCGACGTGCTGGCGCGCAGGGAGATGGACATCCTGCCCGTGTTCAAGGGTCGCTACCGCGAACAGTGGACGTTCGTGGCGCTGTCGTTCATCGTCGTCTCCATGCTCGTCATGACGCTCGCCGGCCTCTCGGGGACCGTCCTCATCGCGGTGGCCGCCGGCTTCATGGTCGGCATGGCCTGCGCGTTCGCCGAGGGCGCTATCTTCGCGCAGGTCCCCGCGATGTTCCCCAACAGCTCCGGGGCGGTCGCGGGCGTCGTCGGCGGCGTCGGCACCATCGGCGGCATCACCTACCCGCTCGTCTACTCGTCGGTGCTCCTGCCGAACCTGCACGTCGGCTACGCGCTCGTCGCGGCGACGATGGTTCCCATCGTCCTCCTGAACGCGTGGGTCTACCGCCCGCACATCGCGAAGCGCGCGACCGTCGACGGCTTCCTCGGCTCGTCGGGCTCGACCGGCCCGGCCGACGACTGAGCCGCCGACCGCGACGTTTCATTTCCATTTTTTCGCCCGACGCTCACCGCCCGCGAGCCGCCGGCTCTCGACGCCCGCCTCAGGCGACGCGCGCGTCGGTCTCGACCGAGACGCCGTCGAGGTAGTCGCCGTCGGGGCCGACCCACTCGCCTTCGGTCCCGCAGTCGGTTGTCAGCCGGCAGACGCGCGTCTCCGGCGGCCAGACGACGCGCACCTCGCCGCCCGAGCGCTCGACCGTCACGGTCTGTCGGTACGTGACCGTCTCGCCGAAGTCGCCGACGTAGGTCACCGCGAGGTCGACCTCGCTCGCGCCGGGCGGAATCGACAGTCGCTCGGGACCGGCGGCCAGCGGGCGGTTCGTCACGGCCACGCCGTCGGGCGAAAGCGACCACTCGACGGTCAGGTTCTCGGCCGTCGCGGCGTCGTAGCGGGCGTACCCCTCCTCGGTCTCGACGCGGACCGACGCCGTGTTCGCCCCCGCGGGCGCGCCGAGCGTCGTCGTCGCGTCGACCCGCTCGCCAGCGAGCACGTCGAGGCGGGTCAACTCCGGTTCGACCGACTCGGTTGCTCCGGTCCACGCTCCCCGATAGGTGAATCGATACGGCGTCCGGTTCGTCGCGCCGAGGACCGCGAAGTCCCGTTCGGCCCCGCCGTCGATGGCGTACACCACCGGGCCGTCGAACCCGGGGTCGTTGCGGAGCGTCTGGAAGGGATGGGCCGACCAGTCGCCGTAGGGGTCGGGGTGGAAGACGAGCGCCTTCGTGTCGTTGCCCGCGGCGGCCGGGTCACCGGCGACGCCGAGGCCGCCGTCACCGACTCCAGAACCGCCAGTACCGACACCCGGAACCGACGGCGTCAGCGGCGGCCGTTCGAAGCCGGCGTCGAGGAGCGGTTCGTAGGTCGCCGCGAGGTTCTCGGTTCGGAGCCGGTTTTCGTCGTAGGGGTCTTCGACGGCTCCGACCGTCACGCCGCCGGCGAACAGCGCCGAGACGAGAAGCACCGAGAAGACGACGCCGCGGGCCTCCGAGGCCGAAAAGCGGCGATGGGCCAGTCGACGGAGGAGGCGAGCGCCGGCGACGATTCCGGCCGCGCCGAACACCGCGAGCGGGACGAGCGCGTCGAAGTGGTAGAACGGGCCGAGGAGGTCGATGAGGCCGTTTCGGAGACCGTTGTGCGTCCCCCAGAAGGCGGCGTTGCCGACGAACACCGAGGCGAACACGCCCGCGACGACGCAGGCGAGGGCGTCGTCGGAGAGTTCGGCGAACGCGCGGTCTCGGCCGCCGAGTCCGTGGTGGCGGCGTCTCGCGCTCCCGCGGAGGTTTCGGCCGGTCTTGTGGCCCCACCAGCGGCGGGCGGTGACGCCGAGACCGAACACCGCGGCGACGGTGCCGAGCCAGCCCATCGGTCCCCAGCGCGTCGCGAGCATGTCGAGCGCTTCGACGGCCGTCTCGACGCCCATCGCGGGCGTGTAGGCGACCTCGTAACCGAGGATGGCCCGCTCGCCGAAGCCGATGCCGTCCCGCGGAGCGAAGGCGATGTACGGGAACGTGAGCGGGTCGCCCGTCACGACGGCGTTGTAGGCGAGCGTCAGGCCGACGAACGCGAGGCCGGGGAGCGCGATGGCGACGTACCGGCGGAAGACGACCCAACCGGTCCCCGCGCGCCGGGCGGTCGCCAGCGCCCACAGCGAGTGGGCGATGAAGGGCAGCGCGAACAGGACGGCGGTGTAGGGCCGGGCGAAGAACGCCGCGCCGACGAGCGCGCCGGCGACGACGGCGTAGCCCGAGGAGTCGCGGCGGGCGGCCCGGACGTAGCAGACGGCGAACCCGAGGTTGAGCATCGTCGTCGGCGCGTACGCGAGGAACGTCGCCGAGGTGATGAGAAACAGCGGCGAGAGGCCGAGCAGGCCCGCCGCGACGACGCCGGTCGTCCGGTCGAACGCGTCGGCCGCGAGGGTGTAGACCAGCGCGGCGGACACCGCGGCGACGGCTCCCAACACGAGGTTCGGAAGCCCGACCGCGAGGCCGACCGCGAACAGCGCCGGCACCGCCGGCGAGTACTTCGAGTAGAGCTGGACGCCGCCGGGGGCGCTCGGCGTCTCCTGCACCACGAAGAACCACGGCCTGACGGCTTCGGTCAGCGGGCCGGGGTAGAGGAACAGTTTCCCTTCGAGGAGCATCGCGGCCTGCGTGAGGTAGACGCCCTCGTCGTCGTTGACGGTGTGGTACGGAAAGAGGTCGACCGCGAGCCACGTCACGACGAGGCCGACGCAAAGCGAGACGCAGAGCGCGGCGAGTCGCCGCCGAGTCCGGGTACGGTCGATGTCGATGGTAAAATCGAAATCGAACGCGAGGCGGCGGACGGCGGCTCGAACCCGCCCGCCGAAGGGGAGCGACCAGCCGGTGTTCGAGTTCGAGTCTCGCCGACCCATCCTCAGTCCGAGTAGAGGCCGGTCTCGGGGCGCTGTTCGCGCGGGAACCACGCGAGTTCGTGGCCGGCGTCGAGCGTCACCTCGACGCAGCCGTCGGTCGGGACGGTCTCGTCGTGGTTGTGCATGCACAGCAGGTTGTCGCCGCCGTGGAGTTCGACCTCGTAGAGGATGGTGGGCCCGAGGTAGCGCTTGCCGACGACCTCGCCGTGGCCGTCGCCGCCGCCGTCGCAGGGGTGCGCCGACACGTCGTCGGGGCGGACGAGGATGTCGATGTCGGTGTCGTCGTACTCGGGCGCGAGGCCGTGAATCTGGTCGCGGCCGACCGTCCCGAGTTCGGTCTCGACCACGTCGCCCGCGATGCGCCCCGGCAGGAAGCCAGCGTAGCCGAGGAAGCCGGCGACGAAGCGCGATTCGGGGTGTTGGAACACCTGCTCGGGCTCGCCCACCTGTTCGAGGTCGCCGTCGTTCATCACGGCCACGCGGTCGGAGATGGACATCGCCTCCTCCTGGTCGTGGGTGACGGAGACGGCCGTCACGCCGGCCTCCTTGAGGATGCGGCGGACCTCCTCGCGCATCTGGACGCGGAGGTCCACGTCGAGGTTCGAGAAGGGTTCGTCGAGGAGCAGAATCGCGGGTTCGGGCGCGAGCGACCGCGCGAGAGCGACCCGCTGTTGCTGGCCGCCGGAGAGCTCGTCGGGGTAGCTGTCGCCTTGGGTCTCCAGTCCCACGAGGTCGAGGAGGTCGGCGACGCGCTCGTCGCGCTCGGACTCACTGAGGTCTTTCAGCCCGAAGGCGATGTTCTCGGCCGCGGTGAGGTGCGGGAACAGCGCGAACTCCTGGAAGACGACGCCGACGCCGCGCTCCTCGGGCGCGCGGAAGGTGTCGCCGCCGGAGACGACGTTCCCGTTCAGTCGGACCTCGCCCCCGTCGGGGCGGTCGAGTCCGGCGATGAGCCGGAGCGTCGTCGTCTTCCCGCAACCCGAGGGACCGAGCAGCGTGAGGATTTCGCCCTCCTCGACGCTGAGCGAGAGGTCGTCGATGACCGACTCGGTGCCGTAGGACTTCGAGACGCCGTCGAGTTCGAGGACGCCGGCGGCGTCGGCGTCGTCGGCCTCAGAGCCGGTGGATTCCGTGCGGTTCGAGCGGTCGGTGGTCGAGAGTGTGCTATTTGACATCGTATCCCTCTTGGGTGATGATGACGAGCATCGAGAGTCCGGAGACGAAAAGCAGGATGAACGCGGGCACGACGGCCTGGCCGAAGTAGCCCTGCTCGTAGGCCGTCCAGATGTGCGTCACGAGTGTGCTGAACCCCGAGGGGCGCAGCAGGAGCGTCGCGGGCAGTTCCTTCATCGTGGTCAGGAAGACGAGCGCCGCGCCGCCGAACAGGCCGGGCGCGACGAGGGGAAGCGTCACGTGACGGAACGCCCCCGACGGGGTCTCGCCGAGCGTCCGCGCCGCCTCCGGGAGCGCGGGGTCGACCCGGAGGAACGACGCCCGGAGCGACCCGATGGCCTGCGGGAGAAAACGGATGACGTAGGCGAACACGAGGAGGTAGAGCGTCTGATAGATGGGCGTCGCGTACGAGCTACCGAAGAAGACGAGCGCCAGCCCGAGGACGACGCCCGGAACCGCGTAGCCGACGTAGGTCGCGCGCTCGAAGACGGAACTGAGCCGCGAGGGGTGCCGCGCGGCGAGATACGCGACGGGCAGGCCGGCGAGCGTCGCCGCGCCAGCGGTCGCCGCCGCGACGAGGACCGAGTTGAACGCGTACTCGGGCTGGAACGCGAGCGACCCGCTCGTCGCGGCGACGCCCTGCGCGAGCCACGTGAAGAGGATGCCGAGCGGGACGACCAGCGCGACGGTGGCGACGAGCGCCGCGAAACCGAGCGCCGGGTACTTCCATCGGCCGAGCGGCATCGGGCTTCCCGAGCGCCCGCCGGTCGTCGTGCGCTCGTCGCCGCGAATCTTCGATTCGAGGGTCAAGATGAGGAGCGTCACGGCGATGAGTTGGAGCGACAGGAGCGTCGCGGTGTCGCGGCCGAACGCCCCGAACTCCACGTAGATGACGCGGGTGAAGGCGTCGAACCGCATGATGGCGGGCGTCCCGAAGTCCGAGAGGACGTACAGCGCCGTCAGGAGCGAGCCGGCGGCGACCGCGGGGCGAATCTGCGGAACGGTCACCCGCTTGAACGCCTCCCAGCGGCTGTGGTTCAGGGTCCGCGCGGCGTCGATGAGCGTGGTGTCCATCGACTTCAGCGCGGCCCGGGTGGTGATGAACACGTACGGGTACGTGTAGAGCGTCAGCACCAAAACGGCACCGGGTAATCCGTAGATTTCCGGGAGCGATTCGACGCCGAGCGGGGCCAAGAGCCGCTGGAACGCGCCTCGCGGGCCGAACGCCGAGACGAACGCGAACGCGCCGATGTAGCTCGGGATGACCAGCGGGAGCGAGACGACGACGGTCCAAAAGCGCCTGAACGGCAGGTCGGTCCGGACGGTGAGATACGCCAGCGGGACGCCGAGCCCGATGCACGCGGCGGTGACGAGCGTGACGAGGACGGCGCTGTTCAGGAACACTTCGACGGTCGTCGGCCGGGTGACGAGCGACACCGCCTCGGCGAACCCCACGTCGAGCGCGGTCCTGACGAGCCACAACAGCGGGACGACGACGGCGGCGGCGACGGCCCCGCTGGCGACGGTCAGACCGAGCGGTTGCTCGTCGTCTCCCCCACCGGTCCCCGTCTGCTGTTCGGTCGCCATGAGTGAGCTACCTCAGAGGACGCCCACCTCACGCAAGAGTTCCACGGTTCCTTCGAGGTCCGAGAGCTGCGTCAGGTCGAGGCCCTCCGGCGGGCTGAGTTCGTCGATGCTCGGAAGTTCGCCGATGGGGTCGACGCCGGAGACCAGCGGGTACTCGTAGGTGGTCCGCGCGAAGTAGTCCTGCGCTTCGGCCGAAAGCAGGTGGCGAACGAAGTTGCTCGCCAGTTCGGCGTCGTCGGTGCTGTCGAGGACGAGCGCGCCCGCGACGTTGAAAATCGATCCGGCGTCGCCCGCGGTGAACGCGGTCGTAAGCGGCGCGTTCGGTCGCCCCGCGAGGATGCGCTGGATGTAGTAGTGGTTGGCGAAGCCCGCGCCGATTTCGCCGTCGGCGACGGCCTGCGAGACGAGGAACTCGTCGTTGTACTCCGTGACGCCGAGGTCCTGCATCCCCCGGAGCCACTCTCTGGTGGCGTCTTCGCCTTCGAGGACGCGCATCGCCGTGATGAACGCCTGGAACGAGGAGTACGTCGGGGCCCAACCGATGTTGTCGCGGAACGCCTCCGTGTCCGGGAAGGCCATGATGTCGTCGGGGATGCCCGACTCGTCGAACTGCTCGGTGTTGAACGGGACGGTCCGGGCGCGACCGGAGGTCCCGGTCCACTGACCGTCCGGGTCGTGGAACTCGTCGCGGACGAGGTCGAGCACCTCGCTCGGGAGGTCCTGCGTGCGACCGGCGTCCTTCAGCGCGCCGAGCGAACCCGCGTTGACCGAGAAGAACACGTCCGCGGGGCTGTTCTGCCCCTCGGTCTGAATCTGGTTGACCAGTTCGGCCGCCGAGTTGTACCGCGGGCGGATGGTGAACTCGTCGTAGTACTCCTCGAAGAAGGAGACGAGTTCGCCGACGAGCGCCTGCCCGCGACCCGAGTAGAGCGTGAGTTCGCCCGAGAGGTCCGGCATCTCCGTGACGGACACGCCGCCGGTGATTTCGCGGTCGCCGAACGGGGAGCGCCCGGACCCGATCTGTCCGACCGACTCGTTGCCGCCGGACTCGGTCGTCGTCTCCGTCTCCTCGTCGCCGCCGGTACACCCGGCGAGCGCGCCGACCCCGAGGGCCGCCGTCGTCGCGATGAACCGGCGACGACTGTGGCCGCGAGGCTCTCGGTCGCGTTCGTGCATATATGGATTTAGGCCTCCCTAAATCATTTATACCTACCGGTTCGCCGACCGAAGCGGCCGAATCGCAAGCGGGAGCGACGGTGGGTTGTTCGGCGGCACGCGCCGTCAACGAGCCGTCGGCCAATCAGTCGTCGGCCGGGGCGGCGACCCGCGGCGCGGCGAGCGCGTCGAGGCAGTCCAGCCAGTCGCGCATGTGCTCGCCGACGTAGTTGAAGAAGTCGCCGTTGCGGTACTCGGACCAGTCGCCGTCGGCGAGGGCGTCGGCCATCGCCTCGAAGACGCCGGCGTAGCTGTCGGCGTCGCCGCCGACCGCGTCCACGACTTCCCAGAGGTGTTCGTTGAGTTCGAGCCCCGGAACCTCGTTGTTGAGGTCGTCGAACGTCGGCCGCGCGGCCTTGTTGTGCTCGCAGAGCGGGTAGCCCGTCACGACGTCTTTCCCGAGCACGTCGGCGGCGCGCTTGAGGAAGACGCCCGACCAGATGTCGTCGAAGCGGCCGACCTCCCACTCGTTGTCGTCCATCGGGAGCTGGTAGAACGCCGGGATTACCTCGCGTTCGAACGCGAGATTCATCGAGCAGACGGTGAGGTACTGTCCCGGTTCGGCCACGAAATCGCCGTCGAAGTCGCCGAAGTCAGTCCGGGTCTGGGCCTGCCCTTCGAGGTCGCCGTCCATCAGGATGCGGACCGCGTCGAGGTCGGGGACGTTCGTCCACAGCCCCTGCGAGGCGACCACGTCGCGGAGTTCGCGCGTCCCGGTCTCGACAGTCTCGTCCATCGCCGAGTAGGGGTAGCCGCGGGGGTACAGCCCGTGTTCGTCGGCGTTCTGGTAGAGGACGTTCACCCAGCGCTCGTCGCTCGACACCGACTCCACCTCGTCGGTGCGGTCGAGGTTCGCCATGTGGCGGCCGAAGAAGTCCCACTCGTCGTGGGGGAGCGTGTCGTCGTCGATGAAGACGCCGTAGTCGAACTCGGAGTGCGCCCACATGTACAACAGGCCGAAGCTCGTCTGGGCGTGGCTCGCCGCCGGCACGAGGTGCGAGTACTCGGAGATATCGCGTTCGTCGTACCACTCCTCGCGGGCCGCCTCGTCGAAGACCGCGCCCGAAACCCCCTCGTCGTCCAGCATCGACGCCATTCCCTCGGTGTCGCAGAAGTCCTCCGTCACGAGGAGGACGAACAACCGGTCGAGGTCGAAACCGTGTGCGCGCGCGTTATCGAAGTACGCCCGCATGCACTCGTACTCCCGGATGGTCGGGACGACGACGCAGATGTCCGCGTTCATTGCTCCTATAGATTTAGGGTTCCCAAAAATAGCTGTTGGTTCGGAATAGCGGCCCTGAAATGCCGGTATCGTGATATTTCACCCGCCGGGTCGGCGGTGGCTGGCGGTTCGCACCGCCCCGCCGGATTCAGGCCCGCGTCCCCGTCAGCGACTCCAACAGCAGGACCGCCGTGTCCGTCGCCAGCGGGTCGTTCGCGTTGCCGCACTGCGGCGACTGCACGCAGGACGGACAGCCGTCCTCGCAGTCGCAGTCCGAAATCAGCTCGGCGGTCTGCCGCATCAGTCCCTCCACGATGTCGTAGCCGGCGCGCGTGATGCCGACCCCGCCGGGGTGGCCGTCGTAGATGAAGATAGTCGATTGGTCGGTGTGGCTGTGGTAGGGCGTCGAGAGGCCGCCGATGTCGCCGCGGTCACAGAGGAGTCGGAGCGGGAACAGCGAAATCATGCCGTGTTCCGCGGCGTGGATACCGCCGTTGAAGCCGTAGTCGCGGCCCTCCGGGCGGTCGCTCGATAGCTCGCGCATCTCCGCTTCCACGTCGCCGGGGACGGTGAAGTACAGCGCCTTCGTCCGCAGACTCGTCTCCGGGAGGTCGAGCAGTTGCTGGCCGACGGTCGTCCCGCGCTTCGGGTCGCGGCGCTCGAAGCCCGTTATCCGCTTTCGCATCGTCACCTCGGCGA
The DNA here is from genome assembly GCF_902410085.1 of Haloferax sp. KTX1. Taxonomy (NCBI): domain Archaea; kingdom Methanobacteriati; phylum Methanobacteriota; class Halobacteria; order Halobacteriales; family Haloferacaceae; genus Haloferax; species Haloferax sp. KTX1. The sequence continues at coordinate 22,224 of NZ_CABPRH010000009.1, forward strand.
ACCGGACCTCCACGTCGTCTCGCGCCGACAGCGGCTTCGAGAGGATGTCCCGCTCGACCGTGATGTGTTTGTCGTGGAGGACGCGGGTGTAGTAGTCCGCCCACGTGGGTTGGAGCCGGGCGACGTCGCGGTCCAAGTCCAACTCGGCGACCTCGTACGTCTGACCCTGATGGTGGTAGACCGCGCCGGGGTGGGCGTCCCGAAGCGCGTCGTCGAACGCCAGCGTGGCGATGGTCTCGTCGTTCCGCGAGTCCATCAACTGTATCTCGCGGTCGGTGATGGTCCGGAGGCTCATCGCGTGCTGCGGGCTCTCGCTCCCGTCGTGGGTCCACCGGAGGCCGTCGTCGGTCTCCCGGCGCGCCAGCGTGCCCCCGGCTTCGAGGTCGGAGACGACGCCGGGGAACGACCCGCCGAAGTACGATTCGTCGTCGGTCGAGAGCCAGTTCTCCGCGGCCGCGCAGGCGACGTGCGAGGGGAGGAGGTGGTCGTTTTCCGGGTCGGAGACGGCGCGTTCGGGGTCGCCGTCGAAGAACTCCGCGGGGTGGTTCATCAGGTACTGGTCGAGTTGGTCCTCGCCGCCGACGAGGACGACCAACGCGGGCCTGTCGCCGCGACCCGCCCGCCCGGCCTGTTGCCACGCGGACATCCGCGTGCCGGGGTAGCCGTCGATGAGCACCACGTCGAGGCCGCCCACGTCGACGCCGAGTTCGAGCGCGTTGGTGCTCCAGACCCCCGCGATGTCGCCGTCGTGCAGGCCGGCCTCTATCTCCCGTCGCCGGTCGTGGGTCAGCGAGGCCTGATACGCCGCCACCTCGCCTGCGAGCGCGTGTTCGCCGCGACTCCGGAGGTCGCTCGCGCTCTCGGAGGCGTACCGCTCGGCGGCCTGTCGGGCGCGGGTGAACGCGAGCGTCTGGTGCCCGCGCGCGACGAGGTCGACAAAGAGGTTCTTCGTCTCGACGTGGCCCGAGCGCCGCCGCCCCGACCCGCCCGCGTCGGGATTGTCGTACTCCGGGGGATTCCAGAGGAGCCAGTCGGTCTCGCCGGTCCCGCTCGCGTCCTCGTCGACGAGCGCGAACGAGTCCTCGCGCTCGCCCGTAATGCGCGCGGCGTGTTCGACTGGGTTGCCGATGGTGGCCGAACAGCAGACGAACTGCGGGTCGGCCCCGAACCGCTCGCAGACGCGCTTGAGTCGGCGAATGAGCAAAGCGACGTGGCTTCCGAACACCCCGCGATAGCCGTGGACCTCGTCGATGACGACCGTCTCCAGCGAGGAGAAGAACCACTCCCACAGCCGGTGGGCGTGCGGGAGCAGCGCGTAATGTACCATGTCCGGGTTCGAAAGCAGCACCGTCGGCATCCGCTTTCTCACCTCGCGCTTCTCGGATTTCGACAGCCGGCCGGTGTACTGGTCGACCGAGACGCGACTGCCGAAGCCGAGGCCCCGGGCGAGTTCCGACAGCGTGTCGAGTTGGTCGGCGACGAGCGCGTTCTGCGGGCCGAGATAGAGCGTCCGCCCGCCGTGGTCCATCGCCCGCTCGAACGCCGGCACGGTGTACGCGAGGCTCTTGCCGCTCGCCGTCCGCGTCGCCAACACGACGTTCTCCCCGTCGCGGATCGCCTCGACCGCCTCGGCCTGATGCCGGTAGAGTCGGTCGATGCCGCGGTCGTCGAGCGCCGACGCCAACCGCGGTTCGAGGTCCACGTCGGCGAAGGCGGGGTCGCGCGCCTCGAACCGGCGGTGGGACCGAATCTGCCCCTCGTAGTACGGTCTGGTCCGGAGCCACTCGATGAGGTCGTCCACACGCCCACTGCGGACGTGGTCGCCCTAACGCTGTCGCAGGTCGGAACTGATAGCACGCGGCACGCCCGCCGCGCCGTTTTTGTTCTCCGCGTCCCGACGAAAGGTATGAACGAGTCCGCGGACGCCGTGCTCATCTACGACGGCGAATGCGCCTACTGCTCGGTCGCCGCGTCGGCGCTGAAGCGCCTCGACGACGTGGAAGCCATCTCGTGGTACGACGACGCGGCGCAGGCGTTCCTCGACGCCCAGTTCGCGGACGTGCCGTTCGCCATGGTGTTCGTCGATCGCCGAGAGCGCCGCGTGTACGCCGGTCGCGCCGCCGCCAAAGAGCTCACCGACCGAGCCGGAATGCCCGGCCTCCTCGGCAGTCTCGTCCGCGACAACTACGACAGAATCGCCAAGGCCGTCGGCGTCGCCAGCGGCCGCGGCCGCGACCCCGACGACGTCCACAGCGTCTACGACCTCGACGCCGCCGCGGCCGACCTGTTTGCGGTCCTCCTCGACAACGCCGAAAAGCGACCCGCCGAGCTTTCGTAACCGGACGGACGTACTCCGACTATGACCGCCCCGCGGAACCCGACCGACGTCGCCCCGACAGTCCACTCGCTCGACCCCGCGGTCCTCGGCACCGACGCCGACCCGCTGGCGCTCGATTCCCGCTCGCCCGTCGGGACCTACGCGCTGGTCTTCGACGCGCCCGAGACGACAATCGAGGTCGGCGCGCTGGGCGAACACCGCCTCTCGGCGGGAGCCTACGTCTACGTCGGGAGCGCGTTCGGGACGGGCGGTCTCCGTCGCGTTCTCCGCCACCGACGCGTCGCCGCCGGCGACCACGACGCTCGCCACTGGCACGTCGATTACCTCGGCGGCTCCCCCGCCGTCGACCTCGCGCGCGTCGTCTGCGTCACCGACCGCGACGTGGAGTGCGCGGTGGCGACCGAACTCGCGTCGTCGCTCGGTGCGGCGGGCGTCGACGGCTTCGGCTCGTCGGACTGCTCGTGCGACGCGCACCTCGCGCGCGGCGACTCGGTGGAGACGGCGATTCCGCTCGTCGAAGAAGCGTTTCGAAGCAAAATGTGAAGGGGAATGTCTTCCCCTTCTGACGCCCGAACCGGACCGGGCACCCCGGTTCGGACGATAAGCCGGTTGTCAGAGGCACCCCGGCACACCCTTCTACTCCCGCTACACGCTTTACTTCACCCATCGCATCACTCACTCAGCGGATGACTCGAACTATAAAAGCAATTCGTTCATTTATATTCTAACGCTCTTCCCTCCTGCCATTTAAGTAGTAACACGCGCATGAGATTCGACATGGTTCAGCCCGAGGCGAATGAGGTGTTCGACGTGCTCGCGTCGCGGGCGGACGTGCTCGCCGCCGTCGTTCGCCAGCCTCGGACGACGGCGGAACTCGCGGGCGACCTCCCGGTGTCGCGGTCGACGGTCGACCGCGGGCTCCGCGAGCTAGAGAGCGCGGGCTTCGTCGAGACGAAAGACGGCGTCCATCGCCCGACGCTCGCCGGTCGAATGGCGCTCGACACGTACTCGCACTTCGTCGAGTGTCTGGACGACATCGACGCGGCCGCCGCGGTGCTCGACTCGCTCGACTCGGACGTGCCGCTCGCGCCGGCGTTCCTCGACGGCTGTGAGGCCATCGCCGTCGCCGACGGGGGTTCGGGCCCCGCGCTCTCGAAGCTCACGTCGTTCGTCGAGGAGGCCGAGTCGGTGCGCGGGTGCGTCCGCGGGGCGCTCCCCTCGCAGGTCGACGCCTACTACCGGACCGTCGTCCAAAACGGCACCCCGGTCGACCTCGTCGCCACCGACGACGTGATCCAGCGACTCGTCACCGCCTATCGGCCGCAGCTCGCCGAAGCGTGGTCGGTCGACTCCTTCTCGCTTCAGTCGGTCGACTCGCTTCCCTACAGCCTCGTCGTCTCCGACCTCCCGGACGGCCCCGTCGCGTTTCTCGTCGCGTACTCCGAGCGCGGCCTCGCGGGAATCATCTACAACGAGTCGCGGCCGGCGGTGGCGTGGGCCAGACAACGCATCGAAGACTGGCGGAACGACGCCGCGCCGCTCCCCCGGCCGTCGGGCGGCTGAGCCCCGCCGCCTGCGGCCGATGTCCCCGAGACCCCAACGACTTACGGGAGCGACCGCGAAGGAGTCCTAATGACGACGACGTTTCCCGGAATCCCCTATCTGGAGTGGATTGTCGACCGGGCGGCCGAGGCCACCCACGACCTCGCGACGAGCGACCTCGGCTCGTCCCGGCGCGGCGACGACCTCGTTCCGCCGGTTCTCGCGGGTCGCTCGGACCCCGAGGACGCGACGCTCGCCGGCCAGCTCGCGGAACGCTACGGCGTCTCCGAGTCGTCGGTCCTCGTCACCGCGGGCGCGACGAACGCGAACTTCCTCGCCGCCTGCGCCCTCCTCGACCTCGCGACCGACGCCGACGAAGACCGCGACGAAGCCGACGCCCCGCGCCCGCAGGTACTCGTCGAAAAACCCGGCTATCAGCCGCTCGTGGCCACGTCGGAGGCGCTCGGCGCGCGCGTCGACCGCTTCGTCCGCCCGCCAGAGTACGACTACGAACTCGAACCGCACCGCCTCGACGGGGCCTCGACCGACGCCTTCGCCTACGCCATCGTCACCAACCGCCACAACCCGTCGGGCAAACTCACGCCGCGCGCCGAACTCGCCGAGGTCGCCGCGGCCGCGGGCGACGCCGGCGGCTACCTCCTCGTCGACGAGGTGTACGCGCCCTTCGTCGACCCCGCGGTCGACGGCCCCTTCGGCGGCACCACCGCGTCCGGCCTGCAGAACACCGTCGTCACCGGGTCGCTGACGAAGTTCTACGGGCTCGGCGGCCTCCGCGTCGGCTGGATTATCGGGCCCGAGGAGGTCGTCGAGCGCGCCCGCTCGGCGTCGATGTACCTGCCCGCGGTCGCCGAGCCGAGCACCAAGCTCGCCCGGCGCGCGCTCCACCACGGCGACGACATCGAGGCCGCCGCCCGCGAACACCTCTCGGCGAACCACGACCTGCTGGCGACGTTCGTCGCCGACCGCGACGACCTCGACGGGCGCATCCACGCCGGCGGGACGTTCGCCTTCCTCGACCACGCCTCGGCCGACGGCGACGCGGTCGTCGACGCCGCGTGGGACCGCGGCGTCCTCGTCGTTCCCGGCCGATTTTTCGACGCGCCGGGGTCGTTCCGCATCTCGCTCGGCGGCGACCCCGAGGCGATGGAACCCGGCCTCGACGCCTTCGGCGACGCGCTCGACGACCTCGCCGAGTAGCCCGCCGCACCCACCGTTCACGCCCTCCCGCTTCCCGTCCGCCTACTGTTCGGTCTTCTCGATGAGCGGGTGCTGGAGGTAGTCGTTGACCTCCACGTCCGCGAGCGACCGGAGGCCGCCGAGGCGGGCCATCCTGCGCAGACCCAACTCGTCGACCTCCTCCGGCGAGACCGTCAGCACGTGCGCGAGCATCCGGTCGATGCCGAGCCGCCTCGCGGCCATCGCCCGGTGGTGGCCGTCGACGAGCAGCGTCTCGGGACCGTGGGAGACGACGATGAGCGGCTCCGCGAGGCCGTTCTGGAGTTCGTACTTCCGGCCTTCGAGCTCGTCGCCGTACACCTCCCGCTGGGTCGGAATCAGCGAGCCGACCTCGACTTCCCGCTCGTCGACGCCGATGGACGTGTCGTGGGTCCGTTCGAGCATCTCGCGGGTGCTCTGGACCTTCGAGGGCGTCGTCCGCTCGATTTGGCTCCGCACCGCGTCGCCGTTCGAAAACAGGCCGAGCAGCACCCGGTCGTCGTCGACGACGGGGAGGAACTGGTGGCCGGTGCGGAAGATGACGCGCGCGGCGTTTTTCACCGTCATCTCCGGGCGGACGACCACGAGGTCGCGGCTCATCACCGACTCGACCCGCACGTCGCCGTTGACCTCCAAGAGGTCTATCGCGCCGACGAACCCGAGGAGGCGGTGCTCGTCGTCGACGACCGGGAGCCCGCCGTACTGCGGGCCGGCCTTGAGTTTGTCGACCACGTCGGTGACCCACGCGCCCGGGCCGACGGTCTCCACGCCGGTCGTCATGTACGCGTCGACGCGCACGTCGTCGAGTTCCATCGGTGTCATGGCATTCCTCGCATCTCGGTCGTCCCGCGGTTGGCCGCCGAGCGCCCTAAACGTATCTGCGACGAAAAACGAGGAGCGACGGCGGTCGGCGTCGCGTCCGAGTCGGGCCCGCGGTGCCGCGCCGTCGAAGCGCCGTCGGAGGACCGTCGAAGTACCGCCGCGGTGTCGCTTACGCGTCGATGGCGCGCGCGAGCACCTCGACGGGGTGCGGCGGGTCGTCGGTCGCGCCGTCCATGTCCTCCAGTTGCGTCCGGCAGGACGCGCCGGGGGCGACGACCACGTCGCCCGGACTCTCGGCGACCTGCCCTTCGAGGATGTTTCCGATGGCCTTCGACATGGAGTAGTGTTCGGCCTCGTAGCCGAACGATCCGGACATCCCGCAACACGTCGAGTCCAGCGGGTCCACCTCGAAGCCGGCGCGGCGGAGGACGCCCACCGCGTGGTGGTCCTTCTTCGTGGACTTCTGGTGGCAGTGGCCGTGATACGTCAGGTGGTCGTCCTGCGGGCGGAACGACAGCGACTCGTCCAGTCGGAACGCGTCGACGTACTCCATGACGCCGTAGGCGTTTTCGGCGACGGCCGCCACGTCGTCGCCTGAGAGCAAGTCGAGGTAATCCGACTGGAACATCACCGCGTCGGAGGGCTCACAGAGGACGACGTCCCAGCCCTCCTCGATGTACGGTTCGAGCACCTCGACGTTCTGCTCGGCGTCGGCGCGGGCCTTGTCGAGAAAGCCCTTCGAGTGCGGGGGCCGACCGGAGCCGGCGACGCCATCGGGAATCCGAACGTGGACGTTCGCGGCCTCCAGCGCCGCCACGGCGGCCTTCCCGACCTCGGGATGGTTGTAGTTCGTGTAGGTGTCGGGGAACAACAGCGCCTTGCGGTCGGCCGCCGCCTCCGGGACGCCCGCCCCGCCGCGGCTCTCGAACCACTCGACGAAGCTCGTCGAATGGAACGTCGGAAGCGAGCGCTCCTTGGCGATGCCGACGGTCTTCTCCATGAGCGTCCGCGCGCCCGGCACCTTCGTCGCCGCGTTGGCGAGCGGGGCGACCGCCGACCCGAGTTTGGACAGCGAGTCGATGTTGGCGAACAGCTTGTCGCGGAAGCTGGAGCCGTTGCGCTGGTGGAACTCGTGGACGACCTCGGCTTTCATCTTCGCCATGTCCACCTCACTGGGGCAGTCCTTCGAACAGCCCTTACAGCCGACACAGAGGTCGAGCACCTCGTCGACGAACTCGTCGGTGAACAGCTCGTCTTCCGGGAGGCCGCCGCTCATGGCCTGCCGGAGCATGTTGGCGCGGCCGCGGGTCGCCTGAATCTCCTCTTCGGCGGCGCGGAACGTCGGACACATGACGCCGCCGACGGTGGACTGCTGGCCGCGACAGCCGGCACAGCCGTGACAGAGTTCGACCATGCCCTCGAACCCGTTGTCGTTGTCCCAGTTCAGCGCCGGTTCAAAGCCGGCGTCGAACTCGTAGTCGGGGGAAAAGCGGAGGTTCTCGGTCATGTCGTGGTCGCCGCAGATGTTCCCCGGATTGAGGAGCCAGTCGGGGTCGAACGCGGTCTTGAGGTCGCGGAAGACGTTCCAGAGGTGGTCGCCGTACAGTTTGCGGTTCCACTGGGTGCGCGCGCGGCCGTCGCCGTGCTCGCCGGAGACGGAGCCGCCGTACTTGACGACCAGGTCCGTCACCTCGTCGGCGATGGCCTCGAACGTCTCGACGCCCTCGGCCGTCTTCGTGTTGACCAGCGGGCGGATGTGCAGGACGCCCGGCCCCGCGTGGGCGTAGTACGACGCGAAGGTGTCGTGCTCGTCGAGGATGTCTTGGAAGTCGGAGACGTACGCCGGGAGGTTCTCGGCCGGGATGGCGGTGTCCTCGATGTACGCGATGTGCTTCTCGTCGGTCGTCCGCGAGAGGAGAATCGGCAGCCCCGACTTGCGCATCTTCCAGAACTTCGCGCGGGTGTCGGCGTCGTGGGCCTCCATGAAGTCGGTCGCGCGGCGCTCTTTTTCGGTCACCGAGGCCGAGCCCTCGTCGGGGTCGAACTCGGTGCCGTCGGGGTCGATGACGCGGTCTTCGATGAGGTTCGCCACCTTCTGTTTCCCCGCCTCGTCGGAGTCGGCGTAGAACTCAACCAGGAGCGTCGAGTCCGTGCCCTCGGGGAGCATCCCGACCACGTCGGCGAACTCGGCGGTGTCGCGCGCGAGGTCGAGAAGCACGTCGTCCATCACCTCGACGGCGGCGGGTTCGTGTTCGAGGATGGGCGCGACGTCGTGCATCGCGTCGATGACGTCGTCGTAGGTGAGAAGCGCCACCGACGCGGTGTTCGGAATCGCCTCCAGCGAGACGGTCGCCTTCGTCACGATGCCGAGGGTGCCTTCGCTCCCGGCGATGAGCCGGCCGAGGTTGACGCGGCCGGCCTCCCAGTCGTCGTCGATGCCGGCGTCGTCGGGCGTGCGGCGCTCGCCGCGCATCTCGTCGACGAGCATGTCGAGGTTGTAGCCCGAGACGTTGCGCTTCAGGTCGGGGAAGCGCTCTGCAATCTCGTCGGCCTCCTCGTCGAGTATCCGCGCGACTTCCGCGTAGATGCGCGCTTCGAGGTCGCCGTCGGGGTCGCCGGACTCGCGGAGTTCGTCGACGCTCACCTCGCCGAACGTCGTCACCGTGCCGTCCGCGAGGACGACCTCTAACTCCTCGATGTAGTAGTCGGTCTTGCCGTACTTCAGCGAGTGCGAGCCGGTGGAGTTGTTGCCGATCGCGCCGCCGAGCGCGGAGCGGTCGCCCCACGCTGGGTCGGGCGCGAACTTCAGGCCGTGAGGCGCGAGCTCCTCGTTGAGTTCGCCGAGGCGGACGCCGGCTTCGGCCGTGGCCGTCCCCGCTTCGGGGTCGATCTCCTCGACGCCGCCCATGTGGCGGACGAGGTCGAGGACGACCGCCTCGCTGACGGTCTGGCCGGCGAGGCTCGTGCCGCCGCCGCGGGGGAGCACGGGAATCTCGCGGTCGGCGCAGTACTCCATCACCGCCGCCACGTCGGCCGTCGAGGTCGGCATGACGACGCCGATGGGGACTTGTTCGTAGGCCGACGCGTCGGTCGCGTACAGCGTTCTCGTGTAGGTGTCGAAGCGCACGTCGCCCTCGACGAGGGATTCGAGGTCGTCGACCAGCCCCGGCCGCTCGACGTCGTCGCTGACGTAGTCGTAATCGCCAGCGAGCGCGGGGTCGGTGGCCGGTTCGTGCGTGTTGGATGCCATTGATTAGCTCTGTCGTATGTCGGTTGGCGTGAACGGATAAAGACACCCGGTGACGGGCGTCGCTCCGGGTCGCGCGCGGGTGGTTTGCGAGTCGGTTCGGTTCGGGTTGGTTCAGTCGGACGAGTCGAGTCGAGTCGAATCGAAAACGCCGGCGCTCAGAACACGCCCGGGAACAGCACGTAGCTGAACAGGAGCGTGAGGACGCCGGTCGCGGTCCCGTAGTACAGAAGCGGGATGAGTTCGAGGCGGATGACGCGGCCCTCCTCGCCGACGAGGCCGACGACCGCGAGCGCGGCGACGACGTTGTGGACGGCGATGAGGTTGCCGATGGCCCCGCCGACCGCCTGCGCGCCAAGCATGACGGTCTTCGGCGTGCCGATCTGGTCGGCGACGCCGTACTGGAAGGTGCCGAACAGGATGTCGGAGACGGTGTTCGACCCCGCGAGGAACGCGCCGAACGCGCCCACGAAGGCGGCGAAGAACGGGTAGACGCCGCCCGCGATGCCGGCCATGCCCTCAGAGAGGACGATGAGCATGCTGTCGGTGCCCGTGGCGTTGCCCGACTGGAGCATGATTTGGACGGTCGCGACCGCGAACAGGAGCGCGATGACCGCCGGCGTGACTTTCTCGACGGTCTCGGCCCACGTGGCTTTGACCTGTTTCGCGTCCATGTCGTGGAGGCCGATGGTGGCGAGGTGGACCACGAGGAACACCGCGCCGGGCAGGTAGAGCAGTTGGAAGTCGCCGGCCAGCCCCGTGCCCCAGATGTCGGCGTACTCGAAGACGAGGTTCGACGTGAGGAACCCCGTCAGCGGGTCGAACACGCGGGTGACGACGAGCAGCGCCGCGACGAGGACGTACGGCGTCCACGCCTTCCAAAGCGGCATCTGCTGGACCGCGCCCCCGTCGGCGGCGACCGCGCCGCCGCGCTGGCTCGTCTCGCCGGGCTGGATGTCGCCGACCCAGTGGTCGGGCCACTCGGTCTGCGGCGCGAAGTCCCACTCCTCGTCGGGGTGGAAGAAGCCGGCCTTGAGCGCGGAGACGGTGAGAAGCAGTCCGACCATCGCACCGACGAGGCCGGGGAACACCGGGCCGAGGAAGTAGGCCGTCAGGAAGTACGGCACCGAGAAGGACGCCCACGCGAACAGCGTGAGTGGGAGCACTGCGAGCGCCGGCTTGATGGAGCGCTCCTCGCCGAAGAAGCGCGTCATCATCGCGACGCCGATGAAGGGAAGCAGGATGCCGACGACGACGTGGTTCATCGCCGCGAAGACGGCGATTTCGGAAACCCACTGTTCGACGCCCATGCCCTGCGCGTCGAGCGCGTTCGTGATGACCGGCACGTCGTCGAAGATGTCTATCATTCCGATGATGAGCGGCGTGCCGACCGCGCCGAAGGTGATGGCCATGAGGTTCCCCGTCAGCGCGACCACGACAGCCGCGAGCGGCGGGAAGCCGAGGCCCACGAGGAGCGGGCCGACGATTGCCGCGGGCGTGCCGAAGCCGGCGGCGGCCTCGATGAACGAGCCCATGAGGAACACGAGCAGGACGACCTGCACGCGGCGGTCCTCGCTGATGGAGGCGAAGCCGTTGTTGATGGCGTCGAACGCGCCGGTCTGCTTGAGCGTGTACAGGAGCAGAATCGCCCCGAAGACGATGTACAGGATGTTCGAGGCGGTGATGAAGCCGTTGATGGTCGAGGCGATAATCCACTGCGGCGTCATGCCCCAGCCGAGGACGCCGGCCCCGATTGCGACGACCCACGCGACGGGCATCGCCCGCGTCGCGGGCCAGTACCGCCCGACCATCAGATAGGCGATAGTGATGAGCGGGAGCAGGGCGACGAGCGCGTCGGTCGCGTTAACCATGCCGCACACCCCCACAGTTCGTTCCAGCCTGTGCCGTTCCAGATTCGTGCCTGATGCGGTGCATCGTGGAATCCGCTACACAACTTTTGTGATAAATATCTATCGTTCGTCGCTATTCATGACATACTGGTGGCAGTCGACTTACCCGAAGTACACAACCCAGTTCACTCGTGGATACCGAGTCAAAGATGGCGTTAAACGCCCAATTCGCAACTATCACGGTCTATCCTGGCGATTCGTGTTCGGAGCCAATTTTGGAAAAACCGATTCTCGAATTAACCGATTCATACGTGTTTCCCGGCCATAATACACGAGTGAATAGGTAATGCACTCGTGTGCAAAGGCTTATGCAGTCGTGTAAACTGGAATTATCATGGACGATGAGTCTCGCGCGCGCTCTCGAAACGAGCACGGACAGTACGTGGGACGCATCTCGCTGGACGCCGTCTTGGACGTGTTCGCGGAGCGCGACGATGTCGCCCGCCCGCTAACCGCCACCGACGTGATGGAGGCGCTCGACTGCTCGCGGCGCACCGCGCACAACAAACTGAACGAACTCGAAGAACGCGGCGACCTCGCCACCCGGAAGGTCGGCGCTCGGAGCCGGGTGTTCTGGGTTCCGATGCCCGCCCGCGGGGAGTCGACATCGGGGCGGGCCGCCGACTCGACCGACCCGACTTCGCCCTCCGAAACCGGGGCCTCGGGCGAGGCCGACGGTCCTGACGACTCGGACGCCCTCGACCACCCGCCCGCGGTCTCGTCAGCCATCGAGCGCGCGGACCTTCCCGGAAGCGGCCCGATGCTCGACGCCCGCCGCGAGGCGCTGTCGGCGGCGTACCAGTACCTCACCGACCACCCGGAGGCGAAGAAGGCGGACTTCCTGCGGGACGTGTACCACGACTACCCCGCCGGCTTCGAGTCGGCCGAGGGCTGGTGGAACGCGATTCAGCCGGCGCTCAAGCAACTGCCCGGCGTCGACCCGCCGGAAGAGCGCGGCCACATCTGGCACTTCCTCGGCGGGTAGTCCGGCTTTCGAACGCCACAGCCACCCTACGAATTTATACACCATCGGGCCACAATTCCGGCAAACGCATCGATGTCAAGCGATTCGCCGTCCGATAGTTCCGTTCCGGGGTGTCCCGTCTCGTGAGCGACGGTCGCCCCGGTTCCGACGCCGACGCGTCCGCGCGGTCGGACGCGCTCGACGAGTCGGACGACTCCGACGCGGACCTCTCGGACCTCTCGGAGTCCGCGCCCTCGACGGAACCGAGCGTCGCCGGCGGCGACGACGTCTACGCCTCCGAAGTCGAGGGAAAGCAGTACCGCGGCACGTGGTATCTCCCGCTTCGCTACGAGGAACTGGAGGAGTCCGACGACTCGGACGACTACCCCGAGTCGGGCGACGGCGGGTCGTTCCGCCTCGCCGACCTCCCGCGGGTCCCGCGCGTCGGCCACGTCGTCGGCCCCTCGGCGATCATGCTCGGGGCGTCGCTCGGGAGCGGCGAGACGCTCTTTTGGCCCGTGTTGACCGCGCAGTACGGCTGGGCGGTGTTCTGGGCGTTCGTCGTCGGCGTCTTCACGCAGTTCCTCATCAACACGGAACTCCAGCGCTGGACGCTCGCCACTGGCGAGAGCATTTTCCGCGCGTTCGCACGCGTGGGGTCGTACTGGCCGTGGGCGTTCCTCGTCGGCGGCCTCATCAGCCTCGGCTGGCCGGGGTGGGCCGCCGGCGCGGCGCAGGTCGCCACCACGGCGCTCGGACTCGACGGGTCGGTCGCGCTCTTCGGCGCGTCGCTCGCGACGTGGAAACTCGTCGCCGCCGCCCTCATGGGCGTCATCTGGCTCTCGTATCAGGTGTCGTCGGTCATGTACAACGCCGTCGAGGTGTTCCAGATCGGCCTCCTGTTCGTCGCCATCGGCGCGGCCCTGCTCCTCGTCGCCGTCACCGGCTCGTGGGTCGAGTTCGCCGACCTCCCCGCGGCCGCGGGGTCGGTCGGAACGCTCCCCGATGGACTGGACATCGCGGTCTTCCTCGGCGGCCTCGCCTTCGCCGGCGCGGGCGGCTACCTGAACCTCTCGCAGAGCCTCTGGATGCGGGAGAAGGGCTACGGCATGGGCAACTATCAGGGGCGCGTGAAGAACCCGCTCCGCGGCGACGACCCCGAACCCATCCAGCGCGACGGCTTCGCGTTCCGCCCGACGCTGACGAACCTCCGCCGCTGGCGCGGCTGGTGGCGCGTCGTCCAACTCGAACACCTGCTCACGTTCGTGTTCGGCCTGCTCCTCGTCGCCCCCGCGCTGATGAGCGTCGCCATGCGCTACGCGTCGGGGTCGACCGCCAACGCCATCCAGATGTGGCTCGGCGACGTCGTCCCGCTTCTCGGCCCGGTCGGCTCGTTTCTCGTCTTCGCCGTCCTCTTCGTCGCGCTGTTTACCACCGAGTACGCCATCGTCGAGTCGTTCGTCCGCAACAGCGCCGACGCCCTCTACGAGTCCTACGGCCGCGAGGCCGGCTGGGACCTCCCGAAGCTGTTCTGGCGGCTCCTCACCGCCTTCTGCGTCTGGGGCGTCGTCATCATCTTGCTTTTCTCCTCGCCGTTCGAGGGCCAAGAACCGTTCTTCTTCCTCGTCGTCGGGGCCGCGATGTCCGGCGTGATCATGTGGCCCTACACCGCCCTCGTCCTCGTGATGAACACGACGCGGCTCCCCGAACACGTCCAACCCGGCTGGGCGCGCGTCGTCGGCATGTGGTGGGCGACGGGCTTCTACGGCTACTTCAGCGTCCTCCTCGTCGGGACGTGGCTGACCACTCTCGGCCTCGCGACGTTCCGGACGGCCCCGACGGTCCTCGGCAGCGGGACCGGCGGCTACCTCCTCTGGGCCGGCTACTTCGTCGTGCAGGCCTACGCGGTGACGAAGTCCGCCGCCGGCAAGCGCGAGGCGGCCGGAACGGTCGCCGACGCGGACGAAGCAGTCGGCCGATTCCCCTGACTCGAATCGTTCATAATTAACCGACAGCGTGGTGTCTGAACCCGAAGAACGATTATGTAGAACGCGCTAGCTCCACGTATGTCAACCGGCACGGTTGCGACGTTCGAGGACTCCCTCGAACGACTCGAAGTAGGCTGGACACACGCGTCTCCCGATGGGCTGGCGGACGCGCTCGAAAGCGTCTGTTCGGACCCGACCATCGGCGTGGAACTCCCGTACGACGGGGTCGATCTCCCCGACTGGGTGAACACGGACCCGACCCCCGCGGACCTCCGCGAGGCGAACGCCGGAATCACGGCCGCGGGGCTGGGTATCGCGGACTACGGCAGCGTCGTCGTGCAGGGCACGCCCGACGGCATCGAACCGGTGAGTCTGTTCGGCGACCTCCACGTCGCCGTCCTCCGGCGGTCGGATATCGTCCCCGGGATGCCCGAGGCGTTCGACTGGCTGGGCGAGGAGTTCCGCACGGGACACTCCTCGGCCATCATCGCCACCGGCCCCAGCGCCACCGCCGACATGGGCGCGCTGGTGAAGGGAGCGCACGGTCCGAAGGAGGTCCACGTGGTGATTATCGATGAGTGAGGCGCGCGAGGCCAAGGCGGCGAAGATTCGACAACTGATGGAGACCGAGGGCGACGCCGTCGGCACGAGCACCCGCGGGTTCAACGAGGGTCGCTACGAGTCGGTCCAGTCGCTCGACGACTACGACGGGCTGAAGTCCGAAGCGCGGGCGATCAAGGAAGACGCCATCGAGCGGCTCCCCGAACTCATCGACCAACTGCGCGAGACCGTCGAGTCCAACGGCGGCACGCTCTACATCGCCGACGACGCGGCCGACGCGAACCAGTACGTCCGCGAGGTCTGCGAGGACAAGGAGGCCGAGCGCGTCGTCAAGTCGAAGTCGATGACCTCCGAGGAGATAGAGGTCAACGAGGACCTCGAAGCCGCCGACATCGACGTGGTCGAGACCGACCTCGGCGAGTGGGTCCTGCAGGTCGCCGACGAGTCGCCGTCGCACATCGTCGCGCCCGCCATCCACAAGTCGCGGGACGCCATCGCCGACCTGTTCAACGAGACGTTCGAACCCGACGAACCCCTCGAAACCGCGGAGGAACTCACCATGTTCGCCCGCGAACAGCTCGGCGAACTCATCGAGGGCGCGGACGTCGGCATGACCGGCGCGAACTTCATCACCGCCGACACCGGGACGATGGCGCTCGTCACCTCCGAGGGCAACGCCCGGAAGACGGCCGTCGTGCCCGACACGCACGTCGCGGTCGCCGGCGTCGAGAAGGTCATCCCGACCGTCGAGGACCTCCGGCCCTTCGTCGAACTCATCGGCAAGTCGGGAACGGGACAGGACATCACCTCCTACATCTCGCTTCTGACGCCGCCGGTCGAGTCGCCGACCGTCGACTTCGACGCCCCCGACACGCCGCTTTCGGCGACCGAGACGGACCGCGACTTCCACCTCGTCCTCATCGACAACGGGCGGTTCGACATGCGCGAGGACGACCAACTCCGCGAGACGCTCTACTGCATCCGGTGTTCGGCGTGTTCCAACGTCTGCGCCAACTTCCAGCACGTCGGCGGTCACGCCTTCGGCGGCGAGACGTACTCCGGCGGCATCGGCACCGGCTGGGAGGCCGGCGTCGAGGGCCTCGACAGCGCCGCGGAGTTCAACGACCTCTGTACCGGCTGTAGCCGGTGTACCACCGCCTGCCCGGTCGAAATCGACATCCCGTGGATAAACACGGTCGTCCGCGACAGAATCAACCGCGGCGAGGTCTCCGAACTCGACTGGCTCGTCGAGGGACTCACCCCCGACGAGGAACCCGGGGGCGTCAGTCTCCAGAAGCGCTTCTTCGGTAACTTCGAGACGGCCGCGAAGGTCGGGAGCTTCTTCGCGCCCGTCTCCAACTGGGCCGCCGGACTCGACGTCTCCCGCGACCTCATGGAGCGCTTCCTCGGCATCGACGCCCGCCGCGAACTCCCCGAATTCCGGCGCGAGACGCTGAAAGACTGGTTCGAGAGCCGAACCTCGCGGGTCGACGACCCGGTTCGAACCGCCGTGGTCTACCCCGACGTGTACACGAACCACGTGCAGGTCGAACGCGGGAAGGCCGCGGTCCGTACCCTCGAAGCCCTCGGCGTCGACGTTATCGTCCCCGACGTTCGCTCCTCGGGTCGCGCCCCGCTCTCGCAGGGGATGATTGCGACCGCGGAGGACCACGCCCACGACGTGTACGCCGGCCTCGCGGAGCACATCGACGACGGCCGCGACATCGTCGTCATCGAGCCGTCGGACCTCGCGATGTTCCGAACCGAGTACGAGAAGTTCCTCCCCGAGAAGTCCTTCGAGCGCATCTCGGAGGCCAGCTACGAGGTCATGGAGTACGTTTTCGGCCTGCTGGACCACGGCGCTGACGCCGACGCGCTCTCGGCGGGCGCGGGCGAGGGCGTCGCCTACCACAGTCACTGCCAACAGCGCACGCTCGGTCTCGAAGGCCACACCGAGGCGGTCCTCTCGGACCTCGGCTACGACGTCGCCACCTCCGACGTGGAGTGCTGCGGCATGGCCGGCTCGTTCGGCTACAAGTCCGAGTACTACGAACTCAGCGTCGACGTCGGCTCCGAGTTACAGGGGCAGTTCCAGACCGACGAGAACAGGGACCGCACGGTCGTCGCCAGCGGCACCTCCTGTCTCGAACAGCTCGATTCGCTGCTCAGCCGCCCGACGCAACACCCGATTCAACTGGTCGCGCCGCGGCGGTAACGCACCCCGCTCTCGGCCTCTGTCTCGCCCCGATTTCGCCCCCTCGTCTCACCCGTCGTTCGCGGCGACTCTCTCGCCGTCTTCTCAACCGAACAACACGTCCCCATCCGGCGATTTCCCGTCGGCGTCGGACGCCCGTCTGCCGCGCGTCTGCGCCCCGACTCCCGGGCTACGAACAATTAAGACCCGGCATCCCATGTTGGCGGATATGGACGGGACGCCCGAAGAGATTACGACGCTCGTAGGCCGGGAGGTCTACTCGAACAACGGTGTGTTCGTCGGCGAGGTCGAAGACGTCCGCCTCGACTTGGACCACGAGACGGTCACCGGCCTCGCGCTGACGGCGCTGAACGACGAACTGTTCCGCAACCAAATCGAACCCGGGAAGGGCGTTCTCATCCCGTATCGGTGGGTTCGCGCCGTCGGCGACGTCATCCTCATCAACGACGTCATCGAGCGCCTGAAGAACCCAGAAGAAGACGAAGAGTCGCTCGTCGCCTGACGCTCTAACTTCCGTTTCCGCTCTCGCCGCCCTCCACGCCCATCGCACGGAAGAGCTTGCGCTTTACCGCCTCCTCGGTGAGTTGGAGGAGCGTGTCGCGGTTGTCGTCGTTGGACTCGATGCCCGTGAAGATACCGAGCGGAATCTCGACCGACCCCTGCGTGGAGTGGCCGCCGGCCTCGCCGATGCCGGTGAAGGCGTCGCTCAGAATCTTCCCGATGTTCATGCGGATGTCCTTCGACCGCGCCGCGAGGTAGATGGTGTCGTCGGCGATGCCGAAAACCGCCGTCGTGGTGATGCCCTCCAGATTCAGGAGGTGCTGGGCCGCCTGCGTCAGCGCGTCGCGGTCGCGGATGAACCCCGCGTTCGAGACGAGATGCGACCCCTGCACGTCGCGGTTCTGGATGGCCTCTGCGAGCACGTCGAGCGTCTCCGGCGACATCGACGGCGACTCGACCTTTTCGAGCGTGTCGTGGTCGGCGAAGGGGTAGAGGTACGCCGCCGCGGTCAGGTCGGCCGGGGTCGTGTCGCGCTTGAAGTCGAGCGTCTCGGCGCGAATCCCGTAGAGGAGCGCCGTGGCGACCGCCTGCGACGGGCTGAGGTCGAACTCTTGGATGTACTTCGTGAGAATCGTAGAGGTCGACGAGACGTTCGGCCGCACGTCGGTAAAGCGGGCGTCGATGCCGTCGTCGGGTTCGAAGTGGTCGATAAACACCGTGATGTCGGCGTCGCCGAGGTCGGGCATCCCCGACTTCATGTGGTCGACGAGCGCGACCGCGCCGTACTCTTCGAGCGGTTTCGAGTCGCTCCGCGGGGTGAGTTCGATGCCGAGGATGTTCACGAACGCCCGGTTCTCCTGGTGGCCCATGTCGCCCGAGTAGAGGATGTCGGCCTCGACGTCGTACTCGCGGGCGATGGCCTGTAAGGCGACCGCCGAGGCGAGCGAGTCGGGGTCGGGATTGTCGTGGGTGAGGATGGCCATCCCGTGGTCGGTGTCGCGCAGGATATCGGCCAGTTGGCGGGCCTTGTATTCGAGTTCGCCGGACTCGACGCTCCGGAGCGCGGAGTCGGCGATGACCTCGGAGGGGTTGATGACCACGTCGGCCCCGAGCTTCGTCAGTTCGTCCTCGGAGACGGGGTCGGAGGCGCGGACGACGATGAACTGGTCTTCGTCGCGGTCGCGGATGGTCGAGACGGCGGCCTTGTTGGCCTCGACGTCCGACGAGAGGATGAGAATCACGTCGCGTCCGGCGACGGCGTCGGCGAGCTCCGGGTCGGCGATGTCGGTCGTCTGCGCGTTCAAGTCCTGGTCGCGCAGGGCTTCGACGCGGCTTTCGTCCTTGTCGAGGATGAGGACGTCTTTTCCCTCGTCTGTCAGTTCCTCGGCGACCGCGTGCCCGACGCTCCCGCAGCCGAGTATCGCGTACGTAGACATCGAGGAAATGCTGACCCCTGCACTCATCGTTGCCCGCTACTCCGGTCGGCCGCCACTTAACACCCACCGTTTGTCCGTTGTTTCGCGCGTGTGCGTCCCTGCCGTCGTCGTACAGAAAGGAAAGTCATTTTACCTACCGGCAGTTACGAGAGATTGCAAGGGCCGGTAGCTCAGTTAGGCAGAGCGTCTGACTCTTAATCAGACGGTCGCGTGTTCAAATCGCGTCCGGCCCATTCTTTCATCTCGAACTCGCACCGATAGTCCGGGCGCTCGACGTGCGTTCGTGTCGGATAGTCGACTCACTCGCGCCCTCGGGTGTTTTATATCCCGCTCCGAACGCTACGAGTATGAACCAAAACGACAGGACCGGGGCGGTCCTCGTGTTCATCACGCTCCTCGTCGCCGTCGTCTTCGGACTGGCTATCGGCGTCGAGGACCGCTTCGACCCCGGACGGTTCCTCGCCGCGCTCACCCCGGACTTCGGGGTGCTGTTCGGGTCGGACGTCGTCGCCGGCGCGGTGCTCGTGGCGCTGTTCGGCGGCCTCGCGGTCGGCGCGAAACTCCTATTCGACTCCTGACTCACCGCCCGAGCGCGACCCACGAGTTCCCGCGCCCCGGCGACGGGGCGAGTCGAAGCGGGAACTCCGCGCCCGCCGCCGTCGAGGCGAGTCGCGCTCGCAGGTCCGAAGTCGAACACGCCACCACGGTGCGTAGCTCTCCGGTTTCGACCACCCGAACGGTCATCGCACCGTGGTCGTTCATCTCCCGCTCGACCCGAACGAGGCGCGTCTCCGAGCCTCTCGCCGTCGTCTCTCCACCCACCTGTTCCATACAATGTGTCACTCGTCCTGAACGATAAAGCCCACTGCCGCTATCTGACGGGCTTTTATCTCGCCGACGGCGACCGCCGGTTCCGGAACTTCTTTTCGCCGGTTGGCCGCACAGAGCCCATGGACCGCACCCGCCTCAGATTCTGGACGCTGTATCTCACTCGGTTCGCCGGCGGTTTCGGCTTCATCACGCTCGTCACCCTGCTTCCGAAGTACATCAACGAACTCGACCCGAGCGCGGTCGTCGTCCCCGAGTTCGCCCTCGGCGGCCTCGCGCTCGGCGGCTTCTCGCTTTCCCGCGGCTTCGTCATCGGAATGTTCACCACCGGGTTCACGCTCGCCCAGACCGTCGCCGTCGTGCCGCTGTCGTGGGCCGGCGACCGCCACGACAAACGCCTCGTGCTCGCCGGCACGGTCGGTCTCGGCGCGGTCGTCTACGCCGCCTTTCCGCTCGTCGACTCCAGTCTCTCGTTTATCGTCGCGCGGGCCGCACAGGGCGTCGCCGTCACCGGCGCGGGGCTGATGTCGCTCGCGCTCGTCGGCGAACTCGCCCGCGAGGGGACGCGCGCGAACCACATCGGGAAGGCGAACGCCGCCCGCTTCGCGGCCTCCATCCTCGGCAGTATCAGCGCTGGCATCCTCTACGACCTGTTCGGCTTCACGCCCATCTTCGTCGTCATCACGGTTCTCCTGACCATCGCCGTCGTCGCCATCTGGGTGTTCCTCCCGCCGGACGAGACCCGCGTCCGCGGCTTTCCGTTCACCGACCTCGCGCTCAACGAGCGCATCCTGACGATGGCGACGTTCCGCGTCCAGTACGCCGTCGCCGTCACCCTCGTCCGGACGTGGGTCCCCATCTACGCCGGCGTCTCCGCGGCCTCCGGCGGTCTCGAATACGGCGGCATCGCCGTCGCCGCCACCGTCGTCGCCGAGAAGTTCACCAACATGCTCTGTCAGCCCTACACCGGCCGCGTCTCCGACGGCTACGGCCGCGCGCGGTTCGTCTTCGTCGGCGGCGGCCTCTACGGCCTCATCGCGCTCGCCGTCCCCTTCTCGCCCGCGGTCGGCGAGGCGCTCGCGCTCCCCGCGGCGTTCCCCCTGCTCGGTCCGCTTTCGCCCGCGTTCCTCCCGCTCGTCGGCCTCGCGGGTCTGCTCGGCGTCGCCGACAGCCTCCGCGAACCGGCCAGCATGGCGCTGTTCGCCGACGAGGGCTCCGGCGGCGCGGGCGTCGCCAGTAGCTTCGGCATCCGCGAACTCCTCTGGCGGCCCGGCAGCGTCGTCGCGCCCCTCCTCGGCGGCTACCTCATGGCCGAAGTCGGCATGGAGTGGGTGTTCTTCGTCGGCGGCGCGGCGGCCATCACCGGCGTCCTCGCCTTCCTCGCGGCCCTGACGTGGACCCACGGGACCGACGCGCTCACGGCGTGGTAGGCTCGCGCTTACCCCCTCGCGGCCCCTCTCTGTCTCATGCCCGACGACGCGCCGCCCGCGACCACCCGCGACCGCCCCGAGACCGAAGCGAGCTACGGCATTCCCGACTCGAAGGGAGGGCTTCTAGAGTGGCGTGTCGTCGAAACCGCGTTCGCCGACGGCGAGGTGTTCTGGGTCGCGACGACCCGTCCCGACGGCCGACCGCACGCCCGCCCGGTCTGGGGCGTCTGGGTCGACGGCGCGTTCCACTGCGGCGGCGGCGAGCGGACCAGATGGGTCAGAAACCTCGCTCGCGACCCGCGCCTCGCGGTCCACACCGAAAGCGGGACCGACGTGGTCATCCTCGAAGGCGTCGCCGAGCGACTGGACGCGGAGACGGCGGACGAAACCACGCTCGCTCGCATCGATGACGCCTACGAGGCGAAGTACGGGATTCGCCACGGGACGCCGGTGTTTCGGATTCGACCCGAGCGCGTGCTGGCGTGGTCCGGATTCCCCGCCGACGCGACGCGGTGGCGGTTCGATTCGGCCTAACCGTCGACCGACCCCGACCGTTCTCACTCCCCGGCACGCGGGCCTAGGGTCATTATCGTGTCACTCGTATCACACGGTATGGACCACCTCGAAACTCCGGCGGTACACCGGTTTCTCACCTCGCCCGCCGGCCGACTGCTGACCTCGCGCCCGTTCGAGGCGTTCAAGACTCGTTCGCTCCCCCGCGAGTTCGGCGTCGTCCGCGCTCGGGCCGCGGCCGACGTGGCGCTCTCGGAGGGCCCGGAAGCCTACCTCCGCGAGGTCGGCGCGCCCCCCGCGCCGCACCTCCACGACCGAATCGAACGCGCTCTCGCGCAGTACGCCCGCCTCCGCGGCGCGTACGACGAGACGATGGAGCGCTGGGACAGCGTCTTCTGGGGTGACGCCGAGTCGACGCCCGACGAGCGCGTCGCCGTCGAGCGCGAGCGCCGCGAGGTGTCGGAACGGCGGGCCAAACCGACCGACATCTTCGGCTTCCTCCCGAAAGAACACCTCGTGCCGCCGGTGAAGTTCGAGACGCCGTCGCCCGAGGACGCGCGGACCCGCTGGCACCACGAGCTCGCCGAACCCGAGCGACTGTACGGTTTCGCCGAGTCCAGCGCGGCCGAGGAGTTCCCCCGCGTCGAGCGCTCCGCGACCGTTCGCGGGCCGGGAACCGTCGAGTACCTGCTCCGCTTCCGGTCGCCCTCGCCGCACCTCAGCGACCGGGCGACCGCGCGGGTGTACGAGCCCGCCGACGCCACCGACGCCGACCTACCGACGCTCGTCTTTCACTCCGGCTGGGGGACGTTCGACGACCAGCTCACCTACTGGCCCGAAGAGGAGTACGTCGGCCGCGCGCTCGCCCCCGAGGGCTACCGGGTCGTCCTTCCCGACGCGCCGTGGCACGGCCGGCGCGAGCTACTGGGCCGGTACAGCGGCGAGCCCTACATCGCCCGCGCGCCCGTCGGCCTGTTCACGCTCTACTCGGCGGCCGCGCTGGAGACCGCCGTTCTCACCGACTGGGCGCGGACCGAGGGCGCGCCGGTCGTCGGCGTCGGCGGCGTCAGCCTCGGCGGCACAATCGCGCTCCACGTCGGCGGTCGGTGCGGCGACTGGCCCGAGTCGATGCGCCCCGACCTGCTGTTCCCCGCGGGGATGCCCGGCGCAATCGACCAGACGCTCCTCGCGGGGGAACTCACGAGACTGCTCGACATCGACGACGCGCTCGACGCCGCCGGCTGGACCGGCGCGGCGCTCCACGAGTTCGCGCCGCTTTTGAACCCGCCGAAAGACCCGTGTCTCGCGCCCGAACGCGTCTTCCCGTTCGTCGGGACCCGCGACGAGATGGCTCCCGTCTCGACGGCCCGCGCGCTCCTCGACGAGTGGGGCGTCCCGAGGCCGAATCGCCGCGAGTGGGACTGCGGACATTTCGGCGTGCTCGCGAACCTCATCAGAGACGAGTCGTTCCGAACGACGGTTCGGCGGGAGTTGGACGCGGCGGCGCGGAACCGCCGAAACAGAGAATCAGTTACCGCCTGACGGCCGGGCGCTTCACTCCTCGTCGGCGAGGAAGTCGGGCTCGGGGCGCTTTTCGTCGTATTCGCCCCGGAGGTGGTCGCGGAATTCCTCGACGCTCACGTCCTTGGCCTCGCGTTCCTTGCGGTCGCGGACGGAAATGGTTCCGGCTTCTTCCTCGTCGCCGCCGACGATGACCATGTACGGGACGCGGTCGGTCTGGGCCTCCCGAATCTTCCGGCCGAGCGTCCACGAGCGGTCCTCGATGTCGACGCGGAAGTCGCCGAGTTCGTACCGGAGCTTCTTCGCGTACCCCAGCTGGTCGTCCGAGATGGGCAGGATGCGGACCTGCTCGGGCGCGAGCCAGAACGGGAACTTGCCGTTGAAGTGCTCGATGAGCACCATGAAGAAGCGCTCGTAACTGCCGTAGAGCGCGCGGTGAATCATCACCGGCTGGTGGTCCTCGTTGTCCTCGCCCGTGTAGGTGAGGTCGAAGCGGTCGGGCATGTTGAAGTCGAGCTGGACCGTCGGGCCGTCCCACTTGCGACCGAGGGCGTCCTTGAACGCGAAGTCGATTTTCGGGCCGTAGAACGCGCCGTCGCCGGCCTCGATGCCGTAGTCGATGCCGCTGTCGTCGAGGACCGCGCGGAGCTGCGTCTCGGCCTGCTCCCAGATTTCGTCGCTCCCGACGGACTTCTCGGGGCGCGTGGCGAGCGCGACTTCGGCGTCGAGCCCGAACGTGTCGAACACCGTCAGGATGTTGTCGATGATGAGGTTGATCTCGTCTTCTATCTGGTCGGGGCGGACGAACAGGTGGCCGTCGTCGATGGTAAAGGACCAGACGCGCGAGAGGCCCGACAGCTCGCCGCGCTGTTCCTTCCGGTAGACCTTCCCGTCCTCGAAGTAGCGCACCGGCAGGTCGCGGTACGACCACGACTGCTGGTCGAAGATGGTCGCGTGGCCGGGGCAGTTCATCGGCTTCAGGCCGTACTCCTCGTCGTTCACGTCGAGGAGGAACATGTCGTCGACGTAGTTCTCGTAGTGGCCCGACTTCTTCCACAGCTCCGTCCGGAACAGGTGGGGCGTCTCGACGGGGTCGTAGCCCGCGTCGAGGTTGAGCTGTTTCGCGTAGTCCGCGAGCTCGTCGAGGATGCGCTTGCCGTTCGGCTGGTACAGCGGCAGGCCCGGCCCCGTCGTCTCGTCGATGGCGAACAGGTTCAGCTCCTGGCCGAGCTTGCGGTGGTCGCGCTCCTTTGCCTCCTCGCGCATGTCGAGGAACTCTTCGAGGTCCGATTCGGACTCGAACGCCGTCCCGTACACCCGCGTCAGCGTGTCGTTTTCCTCGTCGCCGCGCCAGTAGGCGGCGGAGATGTTCAGGAGCTTGACCGCGCCGATTTCGCCCGTCGACTCGACGTGCGGCCCCTTACAGAGGTCCTCGAACTCGCCCTGCTGGTAGAACGACAGCTCGTCGTCGCCGGCGGCCTCGTCTTCGAGGATGTCGCGCTTGTAGGGGTTGTCGGCGTACTTTTCGAGGGCCTCCTCGCGGTCGACGAGGACGCGCTCGATGTCGAGGTCCTCCTCGATGATGTCGCGCATCTCGTCTTCGATGGCTTCGAGGTCCTCCTGTTCGAGGTCGACGCTCGTCACGTCGTAGTAGAAGCCGTCGTCCGTCCACGGGCCGATGGTCAGCTTGGCCTCGGGGTGGAGCCGCTGGAGGGCCTGTGCGAAGACGTGGGCCGCCGAGTGGCGGAGCACGTCGAGATACTCGTCGGACTGGTCGGTGACGATGACGAGGTCCGCGCCGTCGTGGAGCGGCGTCTCCTTGTCCACGAGTTCGCCATCGACGACGCCGGCGACGGTGTCCTTGCCGAGGCCGGGGCCGATTGCGAACGCGGCGTCTCGCACCGTCGCACCCTCCTCGACGGAGAGTTCCGTCCCGTCGGGGAGGATGACAGCGATTTCACTCATACGCGCACGGAACGGACGGGGGAGAATAAGTGTTGTTGAGACGGGCGCGAGCGACGCCCGCTCGCGCCCGATTTCGTGCGATTTGCTAGCACAACTATTGTGCCGTCGTCGGCCCGACGCGGTCCCCTCCCCCGCGGTCGTGCCCTCGTCGTCGGCCCGCCGTTTCGACCCAAAGTACCAATTGGGTCGCACGCGGACCCTGTGGGTATGCGACTTTCTCGACAGAGCGGGGTGTTCATGCACGTCACCTCGGTCCCGGGACCCCACGGCATCGGCGACCTCGGCGACGGCGCGCGCGCCTTCGTCGACTTCCTCGCCGACGCCGAACAGTCGATGTGGCAGTTCTGTCCCCTCGGGCCGACCGAGCCGGCGATGGCGAACTCGCCGTACCAATCGACGTCCTCGTTCGCCGGCAACCCGCTTCTCATCGACCTCACCGGGCTCGCGGAGCGCGGGTGGCTCACCGACGACGACCTCGAACCAGTCCCCGACTTCGACCCCCACGCGGTCGACTACGAGCGCGTCGGCGAGTACAAGCGCTCGCGGCTCCGCACCGCCTTCGACCGCTTCGAGGTCGAGGCCACCGAGGACGACCGCGCCGCCTTCGACGCCTTCCGCGAGCGCGAGGCCGGCTGGCTGGAAGACTACGCGCTGTTCGCCGCCCTGAAAGACGAGTTCCGGCGGGCGTGGATAGACTGGCCGACCGAGCTGAAGACCCGCGACCCCGACGCGCTCGCCGACGCCCGCGCGGAGTACGCCGACGAGATTCGCTACCGCGAGTTCGTCCAGTTCTGCTTCGACGAGCAGTGGCGCGCCCTCGCCGACTACGCCGACGAGAAGGGCGTCACGCTCGTCGGCGACCTCCCCATCTACGTCGCGCTCGACAGCGCCGACGTGTGGGCCGCCCCCGAGGCGTTCGACCTCGCCGAGTCGAACGAACCCGCCGTGGTCGCCGGCGTCCCGCCGAACCCGGACGACTCCGGCCAGCGCTGGGGTAACCCGCTGTACGACTGGGAGACGCTCCGCGAGGACGGCTACGGCTGGTGGCTCGACCGCCTCCGCCGCCTGTTCGACCTCGTGGACGTGACCCGCATCGACCACTTCAAGGGCTTCGACGAGTTCTGGGCCATCGACGCCGACTCGGACGACCCCGGAAACGGCGAGTGGCGCGACGCGCCCGGCCACGACTTCTTCGAGACGGTCGAGCGCGAACTCGGCGAACTCCCCTTCATCGTCGAGGACCTCGGCTTTCTCGACCCCTCGCTCGTCGACCTCCGCGACCGGTTCGCCTTCCCCGGCATGCGCGTCCCGCAGTACGCCGACTGGTGCCGCGAGGGCGACATGTACCAGCCGATGCACTACCCCGAGAGCTCCGTCGCCTACACCTCGACCCACGACACCGACACGTTCGTCGGCTACTACCGCGACCTCGACGACCGCACCCGCGACTGCCTCCACTACAACATCGGCGCGGACGGCTCCGAGATTCACTGGTCCATCATCGACGCCGTCTGGAACTCCGCGTCCGTCCTCGCGTTCACGACGACGCAGGACCTCCTCGGCCTCGACTCGCACGCCCGGTTCAACACCCCCGGCACGCAGACCGGCAACTGGGAGTGGCGCGTCACCCGCGAGGGCCTCGACAGCGCGGTCGCCGACCGCCTCGCGAACCTCACGGACCTCCACATCCGCAACTGAGGTCGCCGCCCCCCTCGCCTCGGTTCGACTACACCTTTTTGGGTCGCCCACCCGACGGCCACGGTATGTCTCGCCGCCTCGGTCTCGGCGCGTTCGCCGCCGGACTCCTCGCCGCGGTCCTCTCGGCGCTCGTCCGCGCGACGACCCCGCTTTCGGACTTCGACGTGCCCAACGCCGACCTGCTCCTCTCGACGGGGCTGTCGGCCGCCGCGGTCGCGCTCGTCGCCTACGGCGTCTACCGCTTTCTCGCCGCGTTCCTCGTCGCGCGCATCGCGGACCGCCGCCGCGCCCACGACGTTCGGAACGTCCTGCGACTCGGGCTCGGCGGCGTCGCGCTCGTCGGCGTCCTCGGGGCGTTCACCGAACAGTGGCTCGGCGTGTTGGTCTCCTTCGGCGTCATCGGCTTCGCCGTCACCTTCGCGCTCCAACAGCCGATTCTCTCCTTTATCGGCTGGTTCTACATCCTCGTCAAGCGGCCGTACGCGGTCGGCGACCGCGTCAACATCGGCTCCGTCTCCGGCGACGTGGCCGAGGTCGACTTCCTCGTCACGACGCTCTGGGAGACCGGCGGCCCCCTCGCGTCGAACCAGCCGACCGGCCGGACCGTCACCGTCCCGAACTCGCTCGTGCTCTCCTCCGAGGTCGTCAACTACGGCGCGCTGTTCGACCGCGTCTGGACCGAGGTGCCGGTGCAGGTGTCCTACGAGACGGACCTCCCGTTCGTCCGGCAACTCCTCTTGGAGGTGGCCGACGAGGCGCTCGGCGACGACATGGACGCCGCGATGGAGCGCTACCGGGACAGACTCGCCGAGTCGCCGCTGGACCTCGACGTGGCCGACGGTCCGACGGTCAACGTCGCACAGGAGGAGTCGTGGGTCGTCTTCCGGCTCCGCGTGCTCGTCCCGCCGACCCGCGCCCAGCGCGTCAAAAACCGGCTGTACGAGCGCATTCTCGACCGTCTGGGCGACCACCCGGACCGCGTCAGCTTCCCGGTGAGCCGCAACCGCTGACGCGACGCGACCTGAGATGGTGCGCCGCGGGTCGCCGCCTCGCCCGCCGGCATCGAAACCCGCAAATCCCCCGCGCCCAACGTCGAAGCGATGGAGACGGGTGTCATCGACCTCGCGAGCCTCGACGGAGCGTTCGACCTCCAATCGACGCTGGAGAGCGGCCAGTCGTACCTCTGGGACCGCCCCGACGGCCGGATGTACGAGCGCGACGCGGCCCACGGCGGCGACGCGTGGTACCAGACCGTCGTCCCGCCGCTCGACGGCGTCTCCGACGAGTCTGCGGTCGTCAGGGTCCGCCAGACCGACGGCGCGCTGGAGTGGGAGTCGAACCTCGACGCCGTCCCGCTTTTGACCCACCTGCTCCGCCTCGACGACGACCTCGACGCCATCGTCTCCGAGATGCCCGACGACCCGCTCTTTCGGCGGGCCTACGAGGCGTATCCGGGCATGCGGCTCGTCCGCGACCCGCCGTTCGGCTGTCTCGTCTCCTTTATCTGCTCGGCGCAGATGCGCGTCTCCCGCATCTTCGGGATGCAGTCGCGGCTCAGAGAGAGCTACGGCGAGCGCGTCGAGTTCGACGGCGAGACGTACTTCGCGTACCCGACGCCGGAGCGGCTGGCCGAGGCTACGGAGGAGGAACTGCGCGACCTCAGCCTCGGCTACCGCGCGCCGTACGTCCGGCGGACGGCCGAGATGGTCGCCACGGGCGAGGCGACGCCCGCCGAGGCCCGCGGCCGCGACTACGAGGACGCCCGCGACTTCCTGACGACGTTCGTCGGCGTCGGCGACAAGGTCGCGGACTGCGTCCTCCTGTTCTCGCTCGACTACCTCGAAGCCGTCCCGCTCGACACGTGGATTCGGTCGGCCATCGAGGAGCACTACCCCGACTGCGACCGGGGGAACTACGCGGATACCTCGCGGGCCATCCGCGAGCGCCTCGGCGGCCGCTACGCCGGCTACACCCAGACGTACGTCTTTCACTACCTCCGCTCAGGCGGGGAGTGAGCGCCGCGAGACGGCGTGGCAAGAAGGTTGATACCCTTCGGCACATTACCTCCTCGTACCCATGGACTGCAGAGTCGTCGTCGAGGCCGCGGTCCCGGTGTACGACGTAGAAACCGTCGACGAGGCGATTCGCATCGCCATCTCGAAGACCGGGGAGATGCTCAATCCCGACCTGAAGTACGTCGAGATTAGCATGGGCGCTCGGACCTCGCCCGGCGGCGAGGAACTCCAACCCGCCTTCATCGCCGCGGACGAGGCGCTGGTCGCCCTCGAACTGGAGATGACGGTGTTCAACGTCGAACAGGAGGAACACGCCTCGCGCATCGCCCGGAAGGAGATCGGCCAACGCCTCGAAAACATCCCGCTGAAGGTGCTGTCGGTCGAACGAGTCGACGACGAGTCCGTCGAGACGGACGGCGAGGGCGACACCCGCGCCGAAACCGGTGCGTCGGACGCCGACGAAACGCTCGTCGACTTCGACGACCTCGTCGACGACCGCTGAGGCGTCGGCGGACCGCCGCCTCAGTCCCGCCCGCTGTTTCTGCCTGTACGGAACTCATCCACCGCTTCGACGCGGCAGTCGCTCGGGAGCGTCGTCGTCCGCGAGAGCACGGCGCAGTCGCTCTCGGGTGTAGGGTCGTAGAGGAGAACGCGTTTCTTGTCTCGGTTCAGTCGGCTTGCGGTGCGAGCGGCTCTGGTTCGGCCTCGCGCATCGCTCCGGTGATTCCTTTCGCCAGTTTAAACACGGCTGCTTTGTGGTCCGTCTTGGACTTGTGGATGGATGTCGGTCGTACGCCGAGTTCGTTGTACTCGACGAGACTGATTTCCTCGTCCTCCCAGGCCTCAATCTGGGTGTGGACTTCTGCGAGCAGACCGTGCAGGTGGATGAGTTCCTGCTTCTTCATGAGCAACCACGGCTTGAGACCGGAGGGATATAGTATTATCTTGAGTCACGTTAGCATCCGACTCCCTTAAACCGCCGATTATGGGTGTCTCAGGGAAAATTTCGTATTCGTCAGTTTGCAATTCGTTTGTTGTTTCGCCCGTCGATAGTGAGCCTCGGCGGAATCTCACGAGCAGTTTATATAGCTATGTAGGGCGCGCGCCGAGCGCCGGTCGCGCGCGCCGGGGGTCGTGAGAATTTTACGCCGGCGCGCGCGTACTGTCGCGCATGGACTACGACGACCAACTGGACCGCGCGCTCTCGGAGTCGTCGGACGTGGCGGAAGGCGGCGACCGCTTCAGCGTCCCGGAGCCGGCGGTCCGACAGGAGGGGAACGTCACGGTCTACGAGAACTTCGCGGCGACCCACGACCGGCTCGCTCGCGAGGCGACGCACGTCCTGAAGTTCTTCCAGACGGAACTGGGAACGAGCGCCCAAATCGACGACCGCGGTCGAGCGCGCTTTACCGGCGAGTTCAGACAGCGTCGCATCGCCGACGCGCTCGACGAGTACGTCGAGTCGTTCGTCCGCTGTAGCGAGTGCGGGTCGCCCGACACGAAACTCGTCACGGAGCAGGGCGCAGAAGTGCTGAAGTGCGACGCGTGCGGCGCGCTCTCGGCGATTCCCGACATCTGAAAACGAACGCCCGGCGGGTCGCTCCCGTTCGGGAGACGGCCCCGCCGTCACGCCTCGCTATTCGAACTGCTTGAGCGTCTGGAGGTCGCGTTCCGTCCGCATGAACTCGGCCGTGCGCCGCGTCGCGCCGCAGCCCTGACACGAGTAGTTGTCGCGGTGAGCGGGGAGTTCGGTCGGATTCGTCTCCCAGTCCTTTCCACATTCGGGGCACAAGAGTCGGACGAACGCTTCAACCATACCCCGTATATCCTCCGGGAGCGCGGATAAATGTTGTTACGGGCTGGCACGGGCGAGAAAAAGTGCGGGCCACCGGACGCACCGGGACCACAGAGCGCTTACGCGAACAGGGTGCCGTCTTGGACTTCGAGCAGCTCCTTGTAGCGGTTGCGGATGGTGACCTCGGAGATGTCCGCGACCGTCGAGACCTCGCTTTGGGTCACCTTCTCGTTGGTGAGGAGGGCGGCGGCGTAGACGGCGGCGGCGGCGAGGCCGACCGGCGACTTGCCGGAGTGGACGCCCGTCTCCTTCGCGTCGCGGAGGAGCTGTCGGGCCTGCCGCTCGGCCTCGTCGGAGAGGCCGAGCTCGCTGGCGAACCGCGGGACGTACTGCTCGGGGTCGGCGGGCTTGATTTCGAGCTTCAGCTCGCGGACGATGTAGCGGTACGTCCGGGTCAATTCCATCTTGTCGACGCGGGAGACCTTCTCCAACTCGTCGAGCGAGCGCGGGGTGCCGGCCATCCGGGCCGAGGCGTACAGCGCCGCGGTGGCGACGCCCTCGATGGAGCGGCCGGGCAGCAGGTCGTCGTTGAGCGCGCGGCGGTAGATGACCGAGGCGGTCTCGCGGACGTTCTCGGGGAGACCGAGGGCCGAGGCCATGCGGTCGATTTCGCCGAGCGCCTGCTTGAGGTTGCGCTCCTTGGAGTCGCGGGTGCGGAACCGCTCGTTCCACGTGCGAAGTCGCTGCATCTGCTCGCGCTGGCGCGGCGAGAGGGACTTGCCGTAGGCGTCTTTGTTCTGCCAGCCGATGTTGGTCGACAGCCCCTTGTCGTGCATCATCTTGGTCGTGGGCGCGCCGACGCGGGACTTGCTGTCGCGCTCGGCGGAGTCGAACGCGCGCCACTCGGGGCCGCGGTCGACCACGGTGTCCTCGACGACGAGGCCGCAGTCTTCGCAGATCGTCTCGCCGTGCTCCTCGTCGGTGACGAGGTGACCGCTGCACTCGGGGCAGACCTGCTTTTCGTCTCGCTGCGATTCGTCTCGCTCCGACTCTCGGGACCGGGCGTCCCGGGTCTTTGCGTCGGCACTGTAGGTTCGGGTGGTTATGGTGTCGCTCATGGTGGGGTGGAAGGCGCGGATACGTCTCGGCCGGGAAGACCACAGAAGACGAAAGAATAATCCGGCTTGGACGGGGCCTTACCAACAGTAAGTTCGAAAGTCTTATAAATGTTTCGCCGATCCCGTGTGGATGAATCGCACGATGTGGCCGCTTTGTCGTCATTGAGCCGACGGGAACCGACGGGTCGGCGTGAGTAATCGGGTAGTATATCTCTTTCGTCGCTCAGAGCCAGCCCTCCCGCCGGAAGTAGACGAGCAGGACCACGGAGACGAGCGCCATCCCGAGCATCGTCGCCGGGTAGCCGTAGGCCCAGCCGAGTTCGGGCATGTTGAACGCCGACGCGCCGGGGTCGAAGTTCATGCCGTAGACGCCGACGACGAGCGTGAGCGGGAGGATGATGGTCGCGACGACGGTGAGCGTCTTCATCACCTCGTTCGTCGACTGCGAGAGGGTGTTGAGGTAGATGTCCCGCGCGCCGCGCGCGAGGTCGCGGTACGTCTCCGTGAGGTCGACCAACTCGACGAGATGGTCGTACACGTCGCGGTAGTACTTCTCCGTCACCTCGCGGACGTAGTCGGGGTCGCCGCGGGCGAGCACGCCGACGGCCTCCCGCGTCGGCCACACGGTCTTCCGGAACGAAAGCAGGTCGCGCCGGACCGCGTTCAGCCCTTCGAGCACCTCCGGGTCCGGTCCTTCGAGGATGATGTCCTCGATGAGTTCTATCTCCTCGCCGACCTCGTCCAACAGCCCGAAGTACTCGTCGACGATGCGGTCGATGACGCGGTAGGCGACGAAGTCCGGCCCGAACCTGAGCATCCGCGGTTCCTCTCGCTCGATGGCGTTCCACACGTAGTTTATCGGCTCCAGTTCTCGGCGCGTCAGCGTCACGAGCCAGTCGTCGCCGAAGCAGAGCCCCACGGGTCTGGTCTGGACCTCCTCTTCGAACACCTGGTCGCCCGCGCGGAGCGTCGCCACCCGAACGACGACGAACGTGTACTCGTCGTACTCCTCGACTTTCGGCCGGGCGTCGTTCCGCACGTCCTCGACCGAAAGCGGGTGGACGCCGAACGCCTCGGCGACGCGGTCGAACTCCTCGGCGGCGGTCGCGCGAACCCACGTGGTCCCGTCGGCGTCGCGCGCCGCGTCCAGCGCGGTCTCCTCGTAGGCCGACGCGCCGTCGTCGCGGTAGACGAGCGCCGAAATCACCGCACGTCACCCCCGATGGCCCAGAGCGTGATGCCGACCATGACGGCCGTCACGGAGAACGCTCGTCCCGGATAGGTGACGAGCGTCCCGAGGCCGTAGCCGACGACGCCGAGCGCCGTCACCGCGATGCCTGCGGTCCGTACGCGAGTCATGGACTCACCGACCCGCGGCGACGAGAAAAAGGCACCCCCGAGGCGACCCCGCGAGCCACCGTCGGCGGTTCACCCGTGCGGCCTACGCCTCAGACGGGTGTTCGACCGAGCGAATCAGTTCGAGAACGTTCTCCTCCTCGCCGTCGAGTTGCTGTGGGTACAGCCCCATCGCGACGATGAAGTCCTCGTTGTGCCGGACCTTCGTCACGTGGACGTACACGTCGACCTCGTCCCCGCCGAACCGCGCGGTGGCGCTGTACTTCGTGACGTTGGCCGTCTGTCCGAGCATCTGGACGTTCCGCGAACTGACGGGGTCGACGTCGCTGAGGCCCTGATACCGGTTGTCGACGAGGCGGATGAGGTCGTCGTTCGAGTAGTCGCCGATGGGGCTCCGCGGCTGGCCCGCGACCTCGACGGCGGGCGTCGAGATGACGCTGAACGAGCCGAGTCTGGCCTCGCCGAAGAAGCCGAGGTCAAGCGTCTTCTCGTAGGTCGTGATGTGGTTGCTGGCGGCGATTTTGCGCTCCTGCCCGCCGAACGAGAGCGTGCGGTTCACCGCGAACGTCTCGGTCCCGTTCGTCTCGTAGCCGGCGTTCTCGGCGACCGTCGCGTCAGCCGCGGCGGGTTCAGATTCGAACGTCAGCGTCTCCTCGCCCGTCAGAAACCCGATACAGCCGCTCGTGAGCACGAGCGCGGCGAGCGCGAGCACCGCGACTACGCGTCTGGAACTCATTGCCCCGTCGTTTCCCCTCGCCGGGCATAAGTTCGGTGGCCGGGCGGTCCGGTGTTCGGCGCAATTTGGGTGCGGCCCGCGGCGCAGTCTGCGGGTTTCGCCTCAGTCGTCGAGGTCCCGCGACTCGTTTTCGCGGCGAATCACGCGACCGCTGTAGAGGTAGTAGGCGGGCGCGACGAACGGGAGCGCGAACGCCGCGCCGAACCAGAGATGCCGCGACCCGCCCCAGTCGATGCCCTGCCCGCGGAGCGACCTGATGTCGGCGCGGACGAGGCCCGCGTAGAAAATGTGCGTGACGAGGTAGACCGCGAACGCCGGTTCCGGCCCGATGTACAGCGAGACGGCGGTGAAGATGACGAACCCGATGGCGTAGATGACCGGCAGCACCCCGCGGTAGCGGCCGCGCGCCGGGCGCTGTTTCCGCTGTCGCTCGCGCTCGACCGCCGTCCCGCGGCGGTACTCGTCGGTGCTCATGTCGCTACGGTGTGGCCCGCGGGGAAAAAGTGGTTCGCTCAGCCGAGGTACTTGGCGTCGACCTCGTGCGGGCCGGCGTCCGTCGGGAGTGCGACCGCCTCGCGGAGGTGCTGGCGGACCGCCGACCGCCACGCCCGAACCGCCTCGGTGTGGCGCTCGTGGTGCGCTTCGACCTCGTACGGCTCCGGGCGGGTCTCGTCCACTTCGGGGTACGCGGGGGCGTCGTCGGCGACGAAGGCCCGCGGGTCGAGGTGTATCGGTTCGGGGTCGGCGTAGTCCGAGGCCTCGCCGCCGGTGCGGTGAATCCGCGCCCGCATCCGCCCGTAGAACGGCGGGGTGACGCGGAGGACGACGGGGGCGTCGCCTCGGCGGTTCGCTTCGAGGGCGGTCACGAGGTCGTCGGTCGTGACTGCGAGCGAGCGGACGGCGGTCGGGTCGGACGACCCGCGCGCGTCGTTCAATCTCCGACGCGCCCGCGAGTCGTCACCGACGTGGGCCGCAGTTCGCCGCTGCACTCCGGACAGGTCGAGCGGTACGACGCGGCGCTCACGGTCGTTTGACACTCACGACAGACGTACGAAGCGCGTTCCATCGAACATTCGTACGAGACATGGTGTGTTAAAACTTACCACGGAAATGCTGCGGGGGCGGCGACCCGCGCCCGCGGGTCCGTGTCCTTTTACCGGGACGGGGCGCAATCCGCCAGTATGACAGACGCATGGTTCGCCGGCGCGGACCCCGACGACCCCGAATCCGGGACGACGCGAGTCCGAACGGGCCGCGCCCCCGCCCCCGCCGACTGGCCGGCCGAGGCCGTCGCCGCCGGGTTCGCCGCCGACGAGACCGACTACTACGCCAAACTCCGCTCGGCGACGCTCGCCGCCGCCGGCGAGGCCGTCGCGGAGCGCGAGCGCGCCGACGACGTGCAGCTCGCCCACGCCGTGCGCGCGATGGACGACGCCGAACGGACCGCGAACGAACTCGCCGAGCGGGTCGTCGAGTGGGCCGGCACGCTCTACGAGGACGTCCCGCGCGGCCTCGACGGCGTCCGCGACATCGCCGCCCACGACCCCAAGACCGCCGCCGAAGAGCGCGTCGTCTCCTACGCCACCCGCGCGGTGGACCTGCTCGACGAGCGCGACGACCTCCGGTCGTTCATCGAGGAGCGCGCGCCCACGGCCGCGCCGAACCTCGCCGAGATGGCCGGCCCCGTCCTCGCGGCGCGGCTCATCGCGCTGGCGGGCGGCCTCGAAAACCTCGCCAAGAAACCGAGCGGCACGGTCCAAGTGCTCGGGGCCGAAGACGCCCTGTTCGCGCACCTGAAGGGCCGCGCCACCTCGCCCAAACACGGCGTCATCTTCACCCACGAGTACGTCCGCGGGACGCGCCCGCAGGACCGCGGGTCGGCCGCCCGCGCGTTCGCCGGGAAGCTCTCTATCGCCGCGCGCATCGACCACTACTCGGGCGACTACCGGCCGGACCTGCACGCCGAACTCGCCGACCGGATGGCGACGATTCGCGCCCGCGCCGACGGGGAGGCCGACGAATGAGCGACGACAGTTCCGCGGCCGACGCCGGTGCCGACCTTCCCGACGGCGTCGAACGCCGGACGTTTGGCGGCCGCCAGCGCCTCTCGACCGAGGGCGCACGGGTCTACGGCGAACCCGTTGATTCCGACGGCTGGCGCGCGTGGGACGCCGGGCGCTCGAAGCTCGGCGCGATGCTCGAACTCGGCATGGACACGGGCCTCGCCGGCGGCGAGTCGGTGCTCTACCTCGGGGCCGCCTCGGGGACGACCGTCTCGCACGTCGCCGACTTCGCCGGGCCGACCTACGCCGTGGAGTTCGCCCCGCGCCCCGTCCGCGACCTCGTCGGCGTCGCCGAGGACCGCGACAACCTCTTTCCGCTGTTGAAGGACGCGCGCGACCCCGAGTCCTACGCCCACGTGGTCGAATCCGGCATCGATTGCCTCGTCATGGACGTGGCGACCCGCGGGCAGGCGACCGTCGCCGTCCGCAACCGACAGTTCCTCGCGGACGACGGTCGGCTCCTGATGGCCGTCAAGGCGCGGAGCGAGGACGTGACCGCCGAGCCCGACGACGTGTTCGACGACGCGCTCGCCGAACTCGACTCGGCGTACGAACTCCTCGAAACCGCCCGCCTCGACCGCTTTCACGCGGACCACCTCGGCATCGTCGCCCGGCCGAAGTAGGTCGCCGGCGGCGGTTCCGTCATCGCACCGTCCGACGACTGTGTTCCGAGACGTGATTTCCGTGCGTCACTAGCTCCCGAATCGCTCGCCCGCGGTCGTGCGACGCGTTCGCCGGCTCCCACGGTGTTTTTAATTCGGCGCAACTTACGCCGTTGCGATGGAACTAGGGTCGGCGGACGCCTTCGACCGAATGGGGACGCTCGGCGTCGAAGAGGAATTCTACATCGTCGATGCCGACGGCCGCCCCACCTCGGGTATCGACGACTTAGTCTACGGACCGGAACCTCCCGAACCGCTCGCGGGACGGCTCGACCACGAGTTGTTCAAGTTCACTATCGAGACGCAGACGCCGCTCATCGAGGCCCCCGACGAGGCCGGCGCGGCCGTCGAAACGGTCCGCGAGGCGCTCGTCGACCACGCCGCGGACCACGGCTACCGCATCGCCGCGGCCGGGCTCCACCCCGCCGCCAAGTGGCGCGAACTCGACCACGCGACGAAGCCCCGGTATCAGGCGCAACTCGACCGGATTCAGTACCCACAACACCGGAACACGACCGCCGGCCTCCACGTCCACGTCGGCGTCGACGACGCGGACAAGGCCGTCTGGGTCGCCAACGAACTCCGCTGGTATCTCGCGCCGCTCCTCGCGCTCTCCGCGAACTCCCCGTTCTGGAACGGCTTCGACACCGGCCTCGCCTCCGCCCGCGCCAAGGTGTTCGAGAACCTCCCGAACACCGGCATGCCGACCGCCTTCGACGACTTCGAGGACTTCCAGCGCTTCGAGCGCCGGATGGTCGAGTACGGCTCGATAGACGACCGGGGCGAACTCTGGTACGACGTGCGCCCCCACACCGGCCACGGGACGGTCGAAATCCGCACCCCCGACGCCCAGACCGACCCCGAGCGCGTCGCCGACTTCGTCGAGTACGTCCACGCCCTCGTGTTGGACCTCGCCGACCGCTACGAGTCCGGCGAGTCGGGGACGCCGGTCCGCCGCGAACTCCTCGACGAGAACAAGTGGCGCGCGACCCGCTACGGCCGTGACACCGACTTCATCGCCCCCGACTCCGAGGGCGTCGTGAGCCTCGAATCGTTCGTCGAACGCGAGTCCGACCGCCTCGGGGTCGACGGCCTCCGGTCGCTTCTCGACGCCGAATCCGGAACCGCCGTCCAGCGACGGATTCACGAGGAATCCGGGCTCGACGCCCTGTGCGAACACTTGACGCTGGACTGAGTCGCACGCCGACGCGCGACAGGAAACATTTTTTAGCGCCCCAGTTTTGACCTTTGCCGTAGCACAAATGTCTGCGGACCAGAGCACAGAGGGGAGCGCGGAGTCGACGGACGAAGACAACTCGGGCGGCGCGGCCGACTGCGCCGTCTCCGAGTTCGACGACGGGTTGGTGGACCTGCTCGCGTGGATTCTCGACACCGAGACCCGCGCGCGAATCTACGTCCACCTCCGACAACACCCACACTCGACGAGCGAGGAAGTCGCCGAGGGGACCGGCCTCTACCCCAGCACGGTTCGGGAGGCGCTGGCCGAACTCGCCGACGACGAGACGGTCGAGCGCCGCAAGCGGAAGAGTTCCGGCGCGGGCAACAACCCCTACGAGTACGTCGCCATCGCGCCGAGCGACCTCGTGAAGGGCGTCACCGGGCAGGTGCAGGCGCAGTTGAACGCCGTGTTCAACCTCGACCGACACCTCGGCACCGACCGCACCGACGAGACCGAACCGGTCACGATTACGGTCCGCGAGGAGTAGCCCCGCGGTCTCCCGGCTTCTACGGTGGTTCGCCCGGCTTCGTAGCCCCCCGCTCACCCCGCGCGTTGGTCCGTTAGGCTAACCCGACCCGCTTAAGTCGCGCCGTACCCACCGCGAGAGTATGCACGTCGCGCTGGGCGGGACGTTCGACCCTGTCCACGATGGACATCTCGCGCTGTTCGAGCGGGCGTTCGAGTTGGGTGATGTCACGGTCGGACTCACGAGCGACGAACTCGCGCCGAAGACGCGACACGTCGACCGCTACGTCCGGCCCTTCGACGACCGCAAGGCGGACCTCGAAGCCGAACTCCGGCCGCTCGCCGAGGCGTACGACCGCGAGTTCGAGGTCCGCGAACTCGACAGACCGACCGGCATCGCAACCGAACCCGGATTCGACGTCCTCATCGTCTCGCCCGAGACGCGACGCGGCGGCGAACGCGTCAACGAGATTCGAGAGGAGAAGGGCCTCGAACCCCTCCGTATCGAGGTCGTCGAGCACGTCCCCGCCGAGGACGGCGACCGCATCTCCTCGACGCGAATCGTCTCCGGGGAGATAGACCGCCACGGCAACCTCACGCCCGACCGCGAGGGCCGCGGCCGGACGCCCCCCAGCGACGAATAGTTTTCACGCCCACGGTCGTACTGTCGCCCATGCGACACCCGCTTTTCGCCAGCTTCGCCGTCGGCGTCGTCGCCGCGGTCCTCGTCGGTATCGCCGTCACCGAGATGGCCGCTCGGTGGGTCTTCTTCTCGCTTTTCGTCGGCATCCCGGCCGGTCTCGTCGCCGGCGTCCTCGCCACCGCGGCGACCTACGCCGTCTTGACTCGCCGGATGGCACCCGCGCGCTCCTCGGAGTGACCGCCTACCAACTCGGGGGGCGGAAGCCGGCCTCTCGGAGGAGGTCCTTCCAGCGCTGTTGGATGCTGAGCCGCGACACGTCCATCGACTCGGCGACGGCGGTCTGGGAGCGCTCCTCGCCGGCGATGAGCGCGCCGGCGTAGAGGCTGGCGGCGGCGACGGCT
This sequence comes from Haloferax sp. KTX1, assembly GCF_902410085.1. Classification (NCBI taxonomy): domain Archaea; kingdom Methanobacteriati; phylum Methanobacteriota; class Halobacteria; order Halobacteriales; family Haloferacaceae; genus Haloferax; species Haloferax sp. KTX1. The sequence goes on from NZ_CABPRH010000009.1 coordinate 61,433, forward strand.
CGCTTCGAGCGCTCCTCGTCGGGCAACTGCGTGAGAAACATGTCCGAGGCGTACGAGCGGGCCTCGCTGCCGAGTTCGAGGCCGTCGGCGGCGGCGTCGATGCGGGCCAGCCACTCTCGGTTGTCTCGCTGGTCTCGGGCGCTGTACATGGTCGTCGTTGCGGCCGCGGGAGCATAATCCCCGCGGCGGGCGCTCGTGACGTTTATATACCGTTGCGGGAAATGTGCGGTCGAAGGGCGAGCGTCGCCCGACTGCGCGCGGGTAGCCAAGTGGCCAAAGGCGCAGCGCTTAGGACGCTGTGGTGTAGACCTTCGCAGGTTCGAACCCTGTCCCGCGCACTAAGCGAATGAAGTGAGCGAGGGAGCAGACAGGTTCGAACCCTACGAGACGAGCACAGCGAGTCTCGGCCCGGTTCGAACCCTGTCCCGCGCATACCGTCTCGAACACCGTGAGAGACGTGTCTGCGCGACAGAAGGGTTCGAATCAGGGAGCAACGCGAAGCGTTGCGACCGTGGTTCGAACCCTGTCCCGCGCGCCTTCCCGAGCGTTCGTCATCGAATCGTGTGCTCGCGGACCTCCACGGTCCCGTTTTCGAGGACGGTGAGTTCGAACGACTCCGTGGTGCCGACCGGGCGCTCCCACTGTACCGTTCCGTTCACCGCGACCGAGACCGTCTGACGGGTCGGTTGCAACTGGTCGGTCAGGTCGAGGCCGCCGTCTCCGCCGTAGTCGGAGAGCGTCTCGTTGAAGACCGCTTCACCGCCGACTGCGACAGCGACGCGCCCCGTGAACCCGGCCTCTGGATGGAGTGATAGTCGGGTCTCGGGTGTCCGGCCGGTGAGCGCACTCGTCCGCTCGGACGTCGCGGTCGGCTCAGTCGGTGACTGTGTGGTCGCCGCGGACTGAGGCGTCGTTTCGGCTGTCGTTGTGTCGGGGGCTCCAGTTCCCGAGCACCCCGCGAGAACAATCAGCAGAGCGGTTAGCACGACAGGGATCGAGTGACGCATCTCTCTAATCGGTAACACCACCTCTCGCTGTCAAATCTCTTGTGGGGCCCAGACGCGGGAGATTCAAACAGAACGCCCTCTCACCCCGCCGCGACCCCGCACTCCTCGTTTAAAGACCCCGCATACGTTCGGAGGAAACCTTACCGTCGTGGTGTCCAATTCGCGGACGAATGCCTGCGCAGTCACTCTACGCTCGCCTCGGCGGCCGCGAGGCCGTCGAAGCAGTCGTCTCGGACTTCTACGACCGCGTCCTCGCCGACGACTCGGTCGCGCACTACTTCGACGACATCGACATGGTCGAACAGCGCGCCCACCAAGTCAAGTTCATCAGCGCCGTCGCGGGCGGTCCCGTCGAGTACGACGGGGCCGACATGCGGGCGGCCCACGACCACCTCGACCTCTCGGGCGAGGACTTCGACGCCATCGCCGAACACCTCGCGGCCGCGCTCGACGAAAACGGCGTCGACCCGGACGACGCCGACGCGATTCTCGACGAGGTCGCCGCGCTCAGAGCGCCGATTCTGGGGCGATAGGTCCCGCTCGACCCCTCTTCGGGGAGAATCAGTCGCCGGTCTCGACCGGTCGAATCGCGCACGCCACGCGTCAGACGCGACACAACCCTTTTTCTCGCCCGGTGTGTCTCTCCACCAATGGCGGCGTTATCCGAATTATTGGGCGACCTCGTGGCGGACGTCGATGGGCTGTTCCTGTTCACGCCGAGCCACTCCCACTACGAGCAGTTCGCCGAGACGGACGTTCCGACGGTGGTCATCGCGCCGGAGAACACGGTCGAAGCCGAGACGTTCGTGGAACTGCCCCTGCAGTTCCAGAACGTCAAGGACCGCATCCGCTTCGGCGTCGAGGGCGCGATGGAACAGAGCATCGTCGAGGCCGGCGACACCATCGCCTGCAACGTCGGCGTCTTCGGCGGCGACCTCGACTCGCTCGTCCGCGTTCGCGTCGACGAGAACATGCGGTCGGGCATCTACGACCTCTTCGCGAACTCCCGGGCGGACCCGGGCGTCATCCGCGACGTGTTCGAGGTGGCCATCGAACTGGGCAAGAAGGGCCAGAAGGGCGAACCCGTCGGCGCGCTGTTCATCGTCGGCGACGCGGGCAAGGTGATGAACAAGTCCCGGCCGCTTTCGTACAACCCCTTCGAGAAGTCCCACGTCTACGTCGGCGACCCCATCGTCAACGTGATGCTCAAGGAGTTCTCGCGGCTCGACGGCGCGTTCGTCATCTCCGACTCGGGGAAAATCGTCTCGGCGTACCGCTACCTCGAACCCTCGGCGGAGGGCGTCGACATCCCGAAGGGGCTGGGCGCGCGCCACATGGCCGGCGGCGCGATCACCCGCGACACCAACGCCACGGCCATCGTCCTCTCGGAGTCCGACGGCCTCGTTCGGGCGTTCAAGGGCGGCAAAATGATTCTCGAAATCGACCCGGAGGCGTACTGAGATGCCGGGGTCCGCTTCGGCGTCCCTCGTCTATTCGTCGGTCGGTCCCGCGTCAGCGCCCACGGTCGCACCCGAATCCGCATCCGCATCTGTCTCTGTGTCCGCACCCGTCGTCCCGCTCCAGACGGTCGGCGGCGTCGTCGACGACATCGTTCGAATCGCCGGGATACGGTTTCTCGGCGTGCTCACCATCCTGCTTTTCGGCTTGGTGCTCGCGTACGTCGCGGGGACGCTCGTCCACCGACTCCTCGTCAGCGTCGGCGTTCCGGAGGCCATCGAGGGCACGGCCTTCGAGCGGACCGCCCGCGACTTCGAGACCTCGACGGTCGAAATCCTGTCGTGGCTGACGCGGTACTTCGTCCTCGGAATCAGCGTCTTCGCCGCGCTCTCGTTCGCCGGCGTCAACTACGCAGACCGGTTCTGGGGCCTCGTCATCGCCATTCTCCCGCAACTGTTCATCGCCATTCTGGTCCTCATCACCGGGGTCGTCGTCGGCGACAAGGTCGAACTCCTCGTCGCCGAGCGGTTCCGCGCGGTCAAACTCCCGCAGGTGAATCTCCTCCCCGCGCTCGCCAAGTACACCGTCTTCTTCCTCGCCACGCTGGTCGCGCTCTCGCAGGTCGGCGTCGCCACGCTCGCGCTCATCGTCCTCCTCGCGGCGTACTTGCTGGGTCTCATCGTGTTCAGCGCCGTCGCCTTCCGCGACCTGCTTCGCTCGGGCGCGGCGGGGACGTACCTCCTTTTCACCCAGCCGTACAGCATCGGCGACGAAATCGTCGTCGGCGACGTCCGCGGCGTCGTCCAGGAGTTCGACATGTTCGTCACCCACGTCGAAGCCGAGGAGACGGAGTTCGTCGTGCCGAACGCGCGCGTCCTCAACAAGGGCGTCGGCCGCGTCCGCAGGTGACCCGACCGCCCACCGCCCCGCGAGAAGTCGCTCGCTCGCCGCCCTCACGGCCACCTGACGGCGACGGCGAGTCGGTCACTCCCCGTCCCCGTCGGCCTCGCCGCCGGACATCGGTCTCGCGGGAACCCCGGCGACCGTCTCGCCGGCGGGCACGTCTCGCGTGACGAGCGAGTTCGCCGCGACCTGCGCGCCCTCGCCGATGCGGACGCCCGGGAGGACGGTCGCCTTCGCGCCGATCATGGCGCGCTCGCCGACGACGACCTCGCCGGTCCGGTACTCGTCCTGCAGGAACTCGTGACAGAGAATGACCGCGTCGTAGCCGACGATGGCGTCGTCCTCGACGGTGACGAGTTCCGGCCAGAACACGTCGGGCGTCGCTTCGAGGCCCCACGAGACGCCCCTTCCGACGGTCACACCGATGCGTCGGAGCGCCCAGTTTCTGACTCGGAGCGACGGCGCGATGCGGGCGACGAGGACGAACACGTAGTTGAGCATCACGCGCCAGACGGGTTTGGCGTCGGTCCAGTACTGGAGCGAATTCCGCGGACCGGGCGTCGGGTGGTGCTGGATTCGGTCGTGTCGGCGGGTCTCTGGGTCCGCCGGGGCGGCATCGTCGTCGGTCACGTCAGTCGATTGGACCGCGGGGGTAAAAGCGCCCTCGGCGCGGGGCTGACGAGAGAAAGAGAAGTAGAAAGACGGCCCGCGGGGTCGGCCGCTTACTCGCCGCGGAGTTCGGCCATGTGGTCGATGCGGCGCTGGACGAGCGCCGCCGTGCCGATGTCGTGGCGGATGTGGAAGCCCTCGCCGGCGTCGGCGAGCGCGTCCTCCGCGAGTTCCTCCGCCGCGGCGATGCTGTCGGCGACGCCGACCACCGCGAACGACCGCGAGGTCGTCGTGTACAGGCCGTCCTCGCGGTCGTCGACGCTCGCGTAGAACAGCAGGGCGTCGGCGTCCTCGTCCACCTCGACCGTGATTTCCGCGCCGGCCTCGGGGTCCGTCGGGTAGCCCTCGGGGACGGCGTACTTACAGACCGTGGCGGCCTCGGCGAAGTCGAGTTCGGGGAGCGACTCGCCCTCGCGGGCGGCCGTGAGCACGTCGATAAACGGCGTTTCGAGGACCGGCAGCGTGTTCATGGCCTCCGGGTCGCCGAAGCGGGCGTTGAACTCGATGACCTTCGGGCCCTCGGTCGTGAGCATGAACTGGCCGTAGAGGATGCCCTTGTAGTCCGGCAGCGCCTCCACGACGGCCTCGATGACCTCGACGGCGGCCTCGTAGTCGCCGTCGGCCATGAACGGCAGGGACGGCGTCACGTCGGTGTAGCTTCCCATGCCGCCGGTGTTCGGTCCCTCGTCGCCCTCGTAGGCGCGCTTGTGGTCCTGCACGGCGGGGCTGACGCGGAACTCGCCGTCGGCGACGAACGCCTGAATCGTGAACTCCTCGCCGACGAGGCGCTCTTCGAGGACGACGCGCTCGTAGTCCGAGTCGCGGAGGTACGCCTTCGCCTCCTCGGGCGTCACCTGGTCGCCGATGACCTTCACGCCCTTGCCGCCGGTGAGGCCCGCGGGCTTGACCGCGAGGTCGCCGTCGTAGTCGTCGATGTAGTCGCAGGCGGCCTCCATGTCGTCGAAGGTGGCGAAGTCGGGGTTGCCCGGAATCTCCTCGTCGCGCATGAACTGCCGCTGGAACGCCTTGTCCGTCTCGATGCGCGCCTCGGCCGCCTGCGGGCCGAAGGTGTAGACGCCGGCCTCGTCGAGGGCGTCGGCGACGCCGGCCGCGAGGCCCGACTCGGGACCGACGACCGCGAGCGTCGCGTCGACGGACTCGGCGTAGGCGACGATGTCCTCGGCGGCGGTCTCCGAAATCGTCTCGAAGCCCTCGGCGAGGGCGGCGATGCCGGGGTTTCGGTTGCTGGCGCAGGCGTACAGGTCGCAGTCGGGGGCCAGCGCGCGGGCAATCGCGTGCTCGCGGCCGCCGCCGCCGACGAGAAGGACGGTCTCGCTCATGGTCGCATACCCTGCGCACGGGAGTGTAAAGATTGCTCTTTATCGGCGACGAAATAGACACGATTGTGGTTATGTTCGGTCGCCACCGAGGGTGACTCGCTGTCCGGCCCACGCCCCGCGCCGGCCACGACGGCCGTCTCCACGCCGCTTTAGTTGCCGGAGCGCCGACTGCGACGCATGTCCGACCCGGTGGGACGCAACCGACTCGACGAGGAGCAGAGCCCGTACCTCCGCCAGCACGCCGACAACCCGGTCAACTGGCAACCGTGGGACGAGACGGCGCTCGACGCCGCCCGCGAGGCGGACAAGCCCATCTTCCTCTCGGTCGGCTACTCGGCGTGCCACTGGTGTCACGTCATGGCCGACGAGAGCTTCTCGGACCCCGACATCGCCGAGGTGCTCAACGAACAGTTCGTCCCGGTGAAAGTCGACCGCGAGGAGCGCCCCGACCTCGACCGCATCTACCAGACCATCTGCCAGCTCGTCACCGGCGGCGGCGGCTGGCCGCTTTCGGTCTGGCTCACGCCCGAGGGCAAGCCCTTCTTCGTCGGCACGTACTTCCCGCCGGAACCCCGCCGCGGCGCGCCCGGCTTCCGCGACCTCGTCGAGAGCTTCGCCGAGTCGTGGCGGACCGACCGCGACGAGATAGAGAACCGCGCCGAGCAGTGGACGAGCGCCATCACCGACCGACTGGAGGAGACGCCCGACGTGGCCGGCGAGGCCCCGGGTTCGGACGTTCTCGACAGCACCGTGCAGGCCGCGCTCCGCGGCGCTGACCGCGACCACGGCGGCTTCGGCGGCGACGGACCGAAGTTCCCCCAACCCGGTCGCATCGACGCCCTGCTCCGCGGCTACGCCGTCTCCGGCCGCCGCGAGGCGCTCGACGTGGCGCGGCAGAGCCTCGACGCGATGGCCAACGGCGGCCTCCGCGACCACCTCGGCGGCGGCTTCCACCGCTACTGCGTCGACCGCGAGTGGACCGTCCCGCACTTCGAGAAGATGCTGTACGACCAGGCCGGCCTCGCCTCGCGATATCTCGACGCCGCCAGACTCACCGGCAACGAGTCGTACGCGACCGTCGCCGCCGAGACGTTCGAGTTCGTCCGCCGCGAACTCTCCCACGACGACGGCGGCTTCTTCGCCACCCTCGACGCCCAGTCCGGCGGCGAGGAGGGAACCTTCTACGTCTGGACGCCGGACGACGTGCGCGACCTCCTCCCCGAACTCGACGCCGACCTGTTTTGCGACCGCTACGGCGTCACCCCCGGCGGCAACTTCGAGCGCAAGACGACCGTCCTGAACGTCTCGGCGACGACCGCCGACCTCGCCGACGAGTACGACCTCGACGAATCCGAGGTCGAAGACCGGCTCGAAACGGCCCGAAAGGCGCTGTTCGCCGCCCGCGAGGGACGCGAGCGACCCGCCCGCGACGAGAAGGTGCTCGCCGGCTGGAACGGCCTGATGATTTCGGCGTTCGCGCAGGGGTCGGTCGTCCTCGGAGACGACTCGCTCGCGGCCGACGCCCGCCGCGCCCTCGACTTCGTGCGCGAGCGCCTCTGGGACGACGAGACCGAGACGCTCTCGCGGCGCGCCATGAACGGCGAGGTCAAAGGCGACGGCTACCTCGAAGACTACGCCTTCCTCGCGCGCGGCGCGTTCGACCTCTATCAGGCGACCGGCGACCTCGCGCCGCTCTCGTTCGCGCTCGACCTCGCACGGGCGACCCGCCGCGAGTTCTACGACGCCGACGCGGGCACGCTCTACTTTACCCCCGAGAGCGGCGAATCGCTCGTCACCCGCCCGCAGGAGCCGACCGACCAGTCCACGCCGTCGAGCCTCGGCGTCGCCACGTCGCTGTTCTTGGACCTCGAACAGTTCGCGCCCGAGGACGGCTTCGGCGACGTCGCGGACGCGGTCCTCGGGTCGTTCGCCAACCGGGTCCGCGGCAGTCCGCTCGAACACGTCTCGCTCGCGCTCGCCGCCGAGAAGGCCGCCAGCGGCGTCCCCGAACTCACTATCGCCGCCGACGAGCTCCCCGACGAGTGGCTCGAGACGCTCGCTTCGCGGTATCTCCCCGGCCTCGTCGTCTCCCGTCGCCCCGGCACCGACGAGGAACTCGACGCGTGGCTGGACGAACTCGGACTCGACGAGGCCCCGCCGATCTGGGCCGGCCGCGAGGCGGCCGACGGCGACCCCACCGTCTACGCCTGCGAGAACTTCACCTGCTCCGCGCCGACCCGCGACCTCGACGAGGCGCTGGCGTGGTTCACGGCGGGCGACGCGGGCGCGGGCGACGACAACTAAGCTGGTCCCTCGACTCAGAGTCGCGTCCCGTCGTACCGCCGCCGCAACGACCGCACCGTGTTTGCGACTCGCTCGGCGCGCTCGCGGGTCACACACGGGACGACTTTCTCTCCCATCGGCGTGTCGAAGACGAGCGTCGTTCCGTCGACGACGTCGAGGTGCCGCGCCGAGAGCGCGGAACAGTACGTCAGACTCGTCTTCCGGTCCAGCGTCGATTGCACGATTGCCGTGGTTTCGAAGCGGTAGGCGTGGTCGTCGGTCTCCCAGCGCTCGTGGACCGTCGACGCCGCGAACAGACCGACTCGGTCGGCGAGCAGGTCCCGAATCGACGCCACGGCCGCCTCGGGGAGCGGCGGCGACTCGCCCCAGAGCATCGACTCGTGGGGAATCGTCACGAGCAGTTCGTCGCCGCGTTCGTCGAGGAGGGCGAGGCGGAACACGAAGTTCTCCCCGACCATCGCCGTCGCGGCGTCGAGAAGCGCGAACAGCGCGTCCTCGCCGTCTCGGTCGAGAGAGAAGACGCGGGTCCCGTCGTCCGGGCGCTCGGGGTCGAGCGCGTCGACGGTTGCGAGCGCATCGGCGCATCGCTCGATACCGTCTTCTCCGAACGCTCCGTGCTCTCCGTCGAGACAGCTCTCGTCGAGTTCCGCCCGAACCGCGTGCGCGACGGGGACGGCTTCGGAGAACACCGGGAGGAGGTCGCGGCGGTAGTCGTCGCTGTCGAGGAGATAGTGCCGCGGTTCGTCCCCGTCGTCCGGGCGCTCACCCGCGTCTCCACCGCGCTTCTCAGGCATCTTCCGACTCCCGCGCCACCTGCGCTCGTCGCATCGCATCGGCGTACCCGCGGGTGTCGTATCACGGTTTCGGCGGGCTCGATTGACGCAGGGGATTCGACTGTGTGGGCGGATTAGTGGGTTCGAGAAAACGAAAAACCGGAGTCGGCGCTCAGTTCGAGAGCCGCTCTGCGAGGTAGGCCGCAATCGGAACGTCTGCTTCCTCCACGAAGCGAGCGACCTCCTCGCCGTCGCGTTCGACGACGACCGTCGGGATGAGTTCGATGTCGTACTCCTCGACGAGCGGGCCGACCTTCGAGCCGTCGTCGGCCTTCTCGACGGGGTAGTGGTCGATTCGCTCGGCGGGGACGCCGGCGGCGTCGAGCGCCGCCGCGAAGTCGGGAAGCTGTCCGCGGCAGTCGCCGCACCAGTCGCCGCCCCAGACCTTGAACGTGTAGTCTGCGGCCGCGAGGGCGTCGACCACGTCGGGGTACGAGGCCGCGTCCCACGCGGGGTTCGGTTGCATCGTTTCGAGCGTCTCGGCTTCAGCCATGACAGGGCGTACCGGCCGCGCGGATTTAACGGGTGCGCTCGCGGCGGGGCTCGCCGTCCGCGCGCGGAGCTGTCTCTCCCTGAGACGGTGGCCGTATCGTCCGCCTCCGCCAGTCGTTTAGTGTCGCACCGTCAACGGAGGGTCGATGGACGACAGTATCCTCGACGCTATCGGGTCGCCGCTGGTCCGCGTCGACTCCCCCGAGGGGTCGACAATCGCGGCGAAGATAGAGTCGAAGAACCCGGGCGGGTCGGCGAAGGACCGCCCCGCGCTGGCGATGGTCGAGGCGGCCGAGGAGGCCGGCGACATCTCGCCGGGCGACCACCTCGTCGAACCGACGTCCGGGAACACCGGTATCGGACTCGCCGTCGTCGCGGCGGCGAAGGGCTACGACCTGACGATCGTCATGCCGGACTCGATGTCGCCCGAGCGCCGCGAAATCATGCGCGCCTACGGGGCGACCATCGAACTCGTCGCGGGCGACATCTCCGCCGCGAAAGAGCGCGCCGACGAACTCGAAGCCGAGGGGATGTACCAGCTCCGGCAGTTCGAGAACCCGGCGAACCCGGAGGCGCACTACCGGACGACCGCCGAGGAGATTCTCGAACAGGTCGGCGACCGCCGCATCGACGCCTTCGTCGCCGGCATCGGCACCGGCGGCACGATTTCGGGCAACGGCCGCCGCCTCGTCGAGGAGTTCCCCTCGATGCGCGTCGTCGGCGTCGAACCCGCCGAGAGCGCCGTCCTCTCGGGGCACGAGGTCGGAAACAACGACTTTCAGGGGATGGGGCCGGGCTTCGTCAGCCCCAACCTCGACACCGACCTCATCGACGACGTGGAAATCGTCGAACTCGCCGACGCCGAGGCCGAGTGTCGCCGCCTCGCCCGCGAGGAGGGCGTCCTCGTCGGCCAGTCGTCCGGCGCGTCGCTCCTCGCGGCCAAGCGCGTCGCCGAGCGACTCGCCGACGCCGAGGCCGACGAGGCAGACCAACCGCTCGTCGTGACCGTCTTCTGGGACTCCGGCGAGCGCTACATGTCGACCGGGATGTTCGACGCCGAGGAATAGCGGTAAACCGCGGTTTTTCGCCGGTCGCCTCGCTTACCGACCGAACTCGTCTTCAGCGACTCTGACGACGAGCGTTCGCTCCACGTCTCTGAGGTCGTAGTCGGGCACCGAGCCGTCGACGCGCGTCACGTACATCGGCTCGACGAGGCGGCCGTCTTCGACGCCGTAGATGGCGAGGTGGTCGCCGATGTCTTCGGGCTGGACCTTCCCGTCTCGAATCTGCCGGGCGAGGTCGCGCGAGAGCCACTCGTCGGACGAGACGGAGGGCTCGCGGACCAAGGAGAAGTCGACGAAGCGGACGAGATACCAGTTGAGGTCGTTGAGAAGCGAGACGGCCGCGCCGAGGCTCACCGTGTCGACCGCGAGCGAGTTGTCGAACGGTTCGGAGATGTCGTAGGTCGAAAGCGCCGCGCGCGCGGTGTCGCGCGACAGCAGTTCGTACTGGAGGTGGACGTCCTCCGCGCCGACGAGACAGACCTGCGTCACGTCGAGAGGGAGGGGCCGGACTCGGTAAAGCGGTTCCGGTACTCAGGCGGTCGATTCCCACTCGGCGGCGCAGGACTCGTCGCAGAAGACGACGCGCTCGCGTTCGAGGGTTATCTTGCCGGGCTTGTCGGTGTCCCGTTCGAGGAGGACCTGATAGTGGGGTTCGCTCAGGTCGACGCGGGCGTGACACGCCGCGCAGCGCTCGACGGTGTCGCTCCAGTCGGTCCGCGACGCCCGGTGGCTGACGCGCCACTCGGGGCCGGGGTGTCCGCGACCGGGACGCGATGTTTTCGACATGGGAGAACCCTAGCGCTCACGGTAGATAAATCCATTTTTGTGCAATTGTTCATTCGAAACGAATCTGAACGTTTGATAAATCGTTACTGTGGTGGTCGTTTACACGGTTCGGGTGTGTATCGATACCGTGCCACGGTTCGTCCGGGGGAGCCGCGGTCTGCTCGCTCGGACGCGCTCACCCGCGCTCTCATCCGCCGTCCGGCGAGACGACCACCCGCTCCCGGGCGGCCTCTGCCGCGAGGTCGAACAAGTCGTCGGGTTCCGCGGCCTCGACGGCCGACAGCGAGGCGTTCGTCTCGGGGAAACTCGGCGCGACGCGCTCGCACCCGACGGGGAGCGTCGAGTCGTCGTAGGTGCCGAGGTCGCGGGCGGCCGCGACGATGTCGGTCTTGTCGCGGGTCAAAAGCGGGCGGTGGACGGGGTAGTCGACCGCGGCCTCGGTGACGGCGAGGTTCTCGCCGGTCTGGCTCGACTTCTGGCCGAGCGACTCCCCGGTCACGACGGAGTGGGCGTGCTCGTCGGTGGCGACCTCGGCGGCGATGGCGAGCATCGCGCGCCGAAGCGAGAGCATCCGGGTGTCCTCGACGGTGTCCATCAGTCGCTCGACCACGTCGCCGGCCGGGACGACGTGGACCCGCATGTCCGCGTTCGGGGCGCGGCGGGCGATGGTCCGAACCGTCTCGATGGCCCGCGCGCGGTGGTCCGCGCCGCCGTAGTCGCCCAAGTCGACGTAGACGGGGACGATTTCGCAACCGCGGCGCAGCAGTTCCCACGTCGCCACCGGCGAGTCGATGCCGCCGGAGACGAGCGAGACGGCCCGCCCCTGCGTCCCGAGCGGGAGTCCGCCGGGACCGTCGAACCGCCGGACTGAGAGATAGGCCGTCTCCTCGCGGCACTCGATTCGGTAGGTGCGGTCGGGGTCGTCGAGGTCGACGGGCGCGCCGGTCGCCTCGACGACGGCGCTGCCGGCCTCGCGTTCGAGGTCCGAACTGGTGAAGTCGTGCTGGTCGGCGTCGCCGATGCGGTCGGCGTCGACGGCGAACTTCGCCCCGTCGGGGTGGTCGGACGCGAGGCCGCGGCAGACCCCGACGATGTCGTCGAGGACGGGGTCGCAGGCGACGCAGGGGCGCGCCCAGACCACGCCCGGAACCTCGGCGCAGGCGGCCGCGACGGCGTCGGCGTCGGCCGCGTCGCGGACGAGCAGACGGGACCACTCCCGCTCGACGCGGCCCGAGAGCGAGCGGTCGTCGAGGACCGCCTGGAGGTTCGTCCGCAGTTTGGCCTCCATCTTCGCCCGAACGCTCGAACTCTTCGTGCCCACCTCTCCGTAGCCGACGAGGACGACGCGCGCCGATTGATTCACGGTCGTCGTTCTTCGCCGGCACCCTTCAGCGTCTCGTTTCGCGGGGCGTCACTATTCGGCGCGGTCCGCCCCGCTCCGCCGCTAATAGTGTTATATATCTGTAAATAGTGCAATTTACTGAACCGTAGACAGACGGCGAAACAATATAAACCACTTAATAGATTTCACGCCGTTTCTGTTTCGTACGATCGCCGACCGCCCGCGGCCGCGCTCGACGAACAACTGCCGCCACTTCGATGCCCACTCGATGCCAATGACCGACGAGTCGCCAGCCGACATCGACCTCGCCGACCCGCAGTACTACCTCAACCGCGAGCTGAGCGAACTGGCGTTCCAGTCTCGCGTGCTCAACGAGGCCCTCGACGACCGGAACCCGCTTCTCGAACGGGTCCGCTTTCTGTCCATCTTCACGAAGAACTTAGACGAGTTCTTCATGAAGCGCGTCGGCGGGCTGAAACAGCAGATAGACGCCGGCGTGACCGAGCGGACGACCGACGGTCGGACGCCCCGCGAGCAGTGGGAGGAGGCCATCGACAAGGCCCGACCCATGTTCGAGCGACAGGCCGCGTGCTACCGCGAGGAGATTCGCCCCGCGCTCGCCGACGCGGGAATCCGCATCTGCGACTACGACGACCTGACGCCCGACCAGCGCGCGGAGATGCGCGACTACTTCGAACTCTCGGTGCTGCCGACGCTCACGCCCCTGTCGTTCGACCCGGCCCATCCGTTTCCCTTCATCTCGAACCTCTCGCTGTCGCTCGCGGTCATCACCCGCGACGACGACGGCGACCAGACGTTCACGCGCGTGAAGATTCCGCAGAACCGCCCCCGGCTCGTCGAGGTCGACACCGACGGCGACGAGGTCCGGTACGTCCTCCTTGAGGAGGTCATCCGCGCCAACCTCGACCTCCTGTTCCCGAACGTCGAGGTCGTGGACACCGCGGTGTTCAAACTCACCCGGAACGCCGAGGTCCGCCGCAACGAGGAGGTCGCCGAAGACCTCATCGACATGATAGAGGAGGTGCTCGAACAGCGCCGCTTCGCCACCGTCGTCCGCCTCGAAATCGAGGCCGACGCGCCCGAGGCCGCGCGGGACCTCCTCGTCGAGCAGTTGGACCTCGACGACCGCGAGGTGTTCGAACTCCGCGGCCCGCTCGACTACCGCGAGCTGATGGACCTCGCGGACCTCGACCGCCCGGACCTCTCGTTGGCGTCGTGGACGCCGCAACCGCACCCCCGGTTTTCGGCCCTCGGCCCCACCGACGCGGGCATCGGCTCGGGAGGGGCTTCCCCCGAGGCGGCCGGCGAGGACGGCGACACCGTCTTCGACGAGATTCGCCGCAAGGACGTGCTGTTGCACCACCCGTACCACTCGTTCGGCGACACCGTCCAACAGTTCCTCGACGCGGCCGCCACCGACCCCGACGTGCTGGCCATCAAGGCCGCCATCTACCGGACGGCCTCGGACTCGAAGGTCATCGAGGCGCTCATCGACGCCGCCGACAACGGCAAGCAGGTCGCGGCGATGGTCGAACTCAAAGCGCGGTTCGACGAGCAGAACAACCTCGAATGGGTGCGGCGGCTCGAAGAGGAGGGCATCCACGTCGCCTACGGCACCATCGGCCTCAAGACGCACACGAAGACCGCGCTCGTCGTCCGCGAGGAGGAAGACGGCGTCCGGCTGTACTCCCACGTCGCCACCGGGAACTACCACTCCGGCACCGCGAAGGGCTACGTCGACCTCGGCGTCCTCACCGCCGACCGCGACATCGGCCAGGACCTCGTGAAAGTGTTCAACTTCTTCACCGGACCCTCGTTGGACGAGGAGTTCCGGAAGCTCCTCATCGCGCCCGTGACGATGCGAAACGAGTTCACGAAGTGCATCCGCCGGGAGGCCGAACACGCCCGCGCAGGCCGCGACGCCCGCATCGTCGCCAAGATGAACGCCCTCGAAGACCCCGGCATCGTCGAGGAACTGTACGAGGCCTCGATGGCCGGGGTCGACATCGACCTGCTCGTCCGCGACATCTGTCGGCTCCGCCCCGGACTGGAGGGCGTCTCTGAGACCGTCACGGTCCGGAGCGTCGTGGACCGCTTCCTCGAACACTCGCGCATCTTCTACTTCGAGAACGCGGGCGACCCGGACTACTACGTCGGCTCCGCGGACTGGATGACCCGCAACCTCGACAAGCGCGTGGAGGCCGTCGCGCCCGTCGAGGACCCGGACATCCGCGAGCAGCTGCGGTTCGTCCTCGAACTCGGCTTCGCCGACAACCGGAAGGCGTGGGAGATGAACGCCGACGGCACCTACGACCAGCGCGCCCCCGGCGACGACCACGAGATTAGCATGCAGCGGATTCTGATGGACCAGACGCTCGCGGCGTCGAACACGCCCGGCGTCCACCGCGGTATCTCGGCGTCGCACCCGGACGTGCCCGAGACGCTTCTCGTCGAGTCCGACCCGTCCGTGATGGCCCCCCGAGACGGTGCCGACGAGGCGCGAGAGGAGACAGACGTCGAGTCCGACGCCGACGCCGACGCCGACGCCGAATCAGTCACCGAACCCGTCGTCGAAGCGGACGCGGGCGCGCCGACGAACGGTGACCCGCAGTACGTCCTCGACAGCTATCCCGAGAAGTGGTACGTGCCGAGCAGTCGGCACTACGAATACGCGGTTCGGACGCCCGACGGCGACCGCGACTACCGGAAGACGGCCGAGGCGGCCGCGCGACTGGTCGAGAAGTACTACGGCGAGAAGTAATCGTCCGCCCTCGCGGGCGGCGCGGTCTTTTCTGCGACCGCCGACGCGACGCCTCAGAACGTGCTGAGTTCGCCTTCGATGGTCCGACGGGTGATATCGGTCACGTCCGCGAGTTCGCGGTCGATGATGGCGACCACCTCGTCTTCGATGTCGGCGACGGTGACGCCCTCGGCCGTGATGACCTTCGCGTCGGCGACGTGCGGTTCGTCGATGGGGCGACCGATCTGCGAGAGCAGGCGGACCTGCAGGTCGCGGATGCCGTCGACCTCGGCGACGACCGTCTCGGCGATGTGGGTCGAAAGCAGGTTGTAGATCTTCCCGATGTGGTTGACGGGGTTCTTGCCGGAGGTCGCTTCCATGCTCATCGGGCGGTTCGGCGTGATGAGACCGTTGGCTCGGTTGCCGCGGCCGACGGAGCCGTCGTCGCCCTGTTCGGCGGACGTGCCGGTCGTCGTGAGGTAGATGGAGCCCTCGTCGTAGTCGTCGGCGGTGTTGACTTCGACGTTGACCTCGCGGTCGGTGTAGTCGGTGGCGAGGTCGGTGACGAACTCGCGCACGTCGTCGACGGCGGCGACGTAGTCGTCGATGTCGTCGAGGTGTCTGTCGACCATCGCGGCGGCGACGGTCACGTCGATGACGTCGCCCTCGCGCTTGCCCATGAGCTTGATGTCCTGTCCGAGTTCCGGGTGGTCGTCGCCGTAGGCCGCGCCGTTGAGGGCGCGCTCGGCTTCGAGGACGATGCGCTCCGTCTCGGTCAGGGGGGCGTGGCCGACGCCGAAACTCGTGTCGTTGGCCATCGGGACCTGCTGGGTCTCCTCGCCGAACACGTCCTGGAGGTCGCCGGAGCCCTCGCCGAGTTTCACGTCGACGATGATGTCCGTGCCCACGTCGAGCCCGGGGATGTTCTCGTTGAGGTACTCCCGGGCGGCCCGGAGCGCCGTCGAGTCGACGGGAATCTTCTCGCCGTCGTACTCCTTCGTGGCGCGGCCGACGATGAGGAGATAGATGGGTTCGATGACCTCGCCGCCGCCGAAGGCGGGCGCGGCCGTGCCGGCGACGAGCTGGGTCTCGTCGGTGTTGTAGTGAAGCACCTTGCCGACGCGGTCGAGATAGAGGTTCGAGAGGGCGCGGGAGACGCTCTCGGCGATGCCGTCGGAGATAGAGTCGGGGTGGCCGATCCCCTTTCGCTCGACGATTTCGACCTCCTGGTCCTCGACCGCGCGCTTGTCGGCGGATTCGAGGCGGATATTTCGGTCGCTCATTGGCGGGACGTACCCGGCGGGCGGTTCTATAACTTGCGGAAACCTTTGGCCACAATCGTATTACTTGAGAGTATGCTCGGGCAGTATCTGCCGAGAGCGCGGACGACCGAGAGCCGTCTGCCCGCCTACTCCTCGGGAGCGCCGAGGAGCATCCCGAGGTAGGAGGTCCGAATCTGGTCGTCGGGGTCGAGACCGAACTCCCGAAGGACGGCGAACGCCCCCTCGCGGGCGTCGTCGACGCCGGATTCGACCTCGACTTCGACCTCGACGAACTCGCCGAGTCCGGACACCGAATCGAGCGAGACGGTGTAGCCGTCGAGGGCGAACCGCTCGCGCTCTTTCTCGACGGTCGCGGCGGGTTCGAAGCCGACGGCCTCGCAGATGTCGTTCATCGTCTCGCCGTCGTCGACGCCCGTCTCGTACTCCCGGCGGGTCTTCGACGACTCGTCGACGAGCGGCCCCTTGTAGGTGACGACGGTCTCCTCGTCGGCGAGGTCGCCGTCCTCGTAGCGCGATTCGCGCCGGAGGCGCAGCGCCTCGTCGGTCTCGGCGAAATCCCTGTGCGGGGCGTCGTAGTAGGTGTCCGTCTGGGCGACGCGGTTGACCCGTTCGGCCTCGGCCGCGTCGAGTCGCTCGCGAACCGCGTCGTGGTCCGCGCGGACCTTGACCTCGACTTCGTACATGCTCTCACGGGCGCGTCCGGGGGGCAAAAACGTCGGTGACTCGCGTCGGCGACCCCTCAGTACTGTGGCATTTGTTATCTTTTATCATGTAAGAACCCGTAGTATGACGGGAGTATGAGCCAAGAGACGCCGAACTCGGCTACCGCGGTTGGACAGCGCGTCGGCGAGACCGCCGACTACGAAATCACGGGCCGCGTCGTCCTCACCGCGATGGCGAGCGGGTTCGTCGGGACGGTGTTGATGCTGCCCGTTCTCGTCGGCATCCCCGAACTCTTCGGCCTCTTTACGACCGAACCGATTACGCGATTCGCCGGGATGGCGAGGTTCTTCGGTTACGAACCGACGCTCGCCCTCGGGGCCTTCCTCTTCGGCATCGGCGGCGTGGTCGTCCTCCCGGTGACGTTCGTCGTCGTCGGCGCGTTCCTCCCGCCGGAGTCGCCGGAGTACCTCCGCGGCGTATCGTTCGCGACGCTCTACTGGGTCGGCTTCGTGCCGGCGTTCTGGCCGCCCGCCGACGCGTTCGTCGTCGCCTCGTTCCTCGTGTTCTCGCTTCTGGCCCACTGGGTGTACGGCCTCTCGCTCGGCTACCTGCTCGACCTGTTCGCGGATATCCCGCAACACGAGGTCTGAGCGCCGGCGGGGGCGCGGCCCCTGTTGTCCGCCGTCGCCCGCACCTCTCGCCGCCACATGCGTCTCTTTTGGCCTTTCGTCCGGCGTCTGTCGTCTCCCGCTTCCACCGTCCGCCTCCCCTCTCGCCGTGAACGACCGGAACCGGCCGCTCGACGCCGTTCGAACCCGATAGCTCCGAAACAATAATCATCACGAACGTTAATTATCTTATTTGGGTGGTGTTATCAATGGTCACAGAACTCGTACTGACGGCCGCGTTCCCGCTCCAGTCGGGGTTAGTCCCGCGGGGGACCCGCGAGTTCGTCTTCGAAAGCATCTTCGAGGTGTTCCTGCTTTTGGGGACGCTCGTCGGGGTCGTCGTCGTCGGGTACATGCTCTACAACGCGTACAGGTATCGCTCCGGTTCCGGAAACGGTCACGTCGACGACGGGGACCGCCTCGTCCTCGGGGAACTCCCGTCGGGGAGCGGCGGCGGGCGAAAGCTGTTCACCTCGTTTTTCATGAGCATGGTCATCGTCGTCTCGCTGGTCTCGTGGACGTACCTGACGCTCCTGTACGTCGAGGACGGCCCCTCCGACGCCGAGTCGCTCGACGTCGAGGTCGAGGGGTACCAGTTCGGCTGGCGCTTTACCTACCCGAACGGCCACACAAGTGACGGCGTGCTCCGGGTCCCGGCCGACCGGCCCGTCCAACTGACGATTACCACCGCTGACGTGTTCCACAACTTCGGCATCACGGAGTTACGCGTCAAGTCCGACGCCATCCCCGGTCAGGAGACGGAGACGTGGTTCACCGCCGACGAACCGGGGACCTACACCGCGCAGTGTTACGAGCTCTGCGGCGTGGGCCACTCCTACATGTCCGCCGAGGTCATCGTGATGCCGCCCGACGAGTACGAGGCGTGGTACGCGAACACGACCGCGGAGAACGCGACCGCCGATAACGCGACCACGGGCAGCGCGACCGCGAACGAGTCGAACCTCCGACCGGCGGTGGTTCCATGACTGGCGCGTCTCCCGAGCGGGACGTCGCGGCCGACGGCGGCCACGAGGTCGCCCGCGACGGCGACGACCACGGGCACGACTTCCCCGGCACGGGGAGCATCAAACGCTGGTTCGTCACGACGAACCACAAGGACGTGGGAATCCTCTACATCGTCACGTCGCTTTTCTTCCTCGTGCTCGGCGGCGTCCTCGCGTGGCTCATGCGCGTCCAACTGCTCGCCCCGCGCGCGCTCGGCGAGGGTATTCTCGCGCCCGTCGCGTACAATCAGGCCGTCTCGGCCCACGGGCTGTTGATGGTGTTTTGGTTCCTCTCGCCGTTCGCATTCGGCTTCGCCAACTACGTCGTCCCGCTCCAACTCGGCGCGAAGGACCTCGCGTTCCCGCGGCTCAACGCGCTGTCGTACTGGCTGTATCTCTTTTCGGGCATCCTGTTCGGCGTCTCGTTCTTCCAAGGGGGGACGTTCTCCGGCGGGTGGACGATGTACGCCCCGCTGAACGTCCCGACGTTCACGCCCGACGTGGGGGCGTCGACGGCCGTGTTGGCGCTCGTGTTGTTCGTCGCCTCGGTCACCGTCTCGTCGGTCAACTTCCTGACGACGATGCACCGGATGCGCGCCGAGGGGCTGACGCTCCGGAACCTCCCGCTGTTCAGCTGGACGATTCTCCTGACGGTCTGGATGATGCTTTTCGCCTTCGCGGCGCTCTTGGCCGCGCTCTTGGTGCTCTCCTCGGACCGCCTGCTCGGGACGACCTACTTCGCCATGGAGTCGCCGGCGGGGGCGCTCCTGTGGACCCACCTGTTTTGGTTCTTCGGCCACCCCGAGGTGTACATCGTCTTCTTCCCGGCGCTCGGCGTCATGGCCGAGGTGTTCCAGACGTTCACCGGCCGCCGCATCGTCGGCCGCAAGTGGTTCATCCTCGCGATGGTGCTCGTCGCCATCCAGAGCTTCGCCGTCTGGATGCACCACATGTTCCTGACGAGCATCAACCTCCAAGTCAAGACCCTGTTCATGATCACCACCATCGGCATCTCGCTCCCGTTCGACCTGATGGTGTTCGCGCTCATCTACACGATGCTGAAGGGGAAGATTCGCTTCACGACGCCGTTCCTGTTCGTCTTCGGGGCGCTCCTGTTGTTCATCATCGGCGGCATCACCGGCGTCTTCCTCGGCGCGGTCGTCCTCGACTACGAGTTCCGCGGCACCTACTGGGTCGTCGCCCACTTCCACTACGTGATGGTCGGCGGGGTGACGGCGCTCGTCGGCGGCCTCTACTACTGGTTCCCGAAGATGACCGGCCGGATGTACGACGAGTTCCTCGGCAAGCTCCACTTCGCCGTCTACTTCGTCGGCTTCAACCTGCTGTACTTCCCGCTTTTCGTCGCGTGGGAGACGCCCCGCCGCGTGTTCGACTACGCGCCCGAACTCGCGCCGTGGCACCAACTCGCCACCGTCGGCGGCTTCGTCCTCGGGCTGTCGTTCCTCATCATGTTCTACAACCTGTTCAAGAGCGCCTTCGCCGGCGACCCCGCGCCCGACAACCCGTGGGAGTACGCGACGACGGCCGAGTGGGCCGTCTCGTCGCCGCCGCCGCTGGAGAACTTCGACGGGACGCCGACCTACCGAAACGGCCACCTCGAATTCCTCGACACCGGCGAGGTCGAACCGAGCGAGGACCGGTCCGGCGGGCCGACCGGCGCGGCCGTCTCCGACGGCGGCGTCACCGCCTCGGCGACGACGCCGGTCTCCTCTGTGCTCCCGACCGCCGAAGCGACCGAAGTCGAGGGGCCGAGCCACGCGAGCATCTGGCCGTTCGTCCTCTCCGCCGGCGCGTTCCTCGTCCTCCTCGGCCTCTCGCCGCTTCAGGACGCCGCGTTCCCCGAGGGGATGGTCGGGGCCGCCTACGCGACCACGACCGTCGCGGGCGGCGTCGTCACCCTCGGGTCGCTCGTCGCCATGGGGCTCGAACCGTTCCACGGCCCGGTCTTCGAGGAGGGCGAGGCGTGGCCCTTCGCCGGCATCGACAACGGTAAGGTCGGGATGTGGATATTCCTCGCGTCCGACGTGGTGCTGTTCGGGGGCTTCATCGGAGCCTACGTGTTCACCCGCGTCGCCTTCGGCTGGACCGGCTGGGAGCCGATTCCGCCGGACCCGATTCCGGGGCTCGTGAACACCTACATCCTGCTCACGAGCAGTTTCACGGTCGTCCTCGCGCTCGTCGCGGCCGAGAAGCAACACAAGTGGGGCGTCGTGACGAGCCTCGGGGCCACGTTCGTCCTCGGCATCGGCTTCCTCGTCAACAAGGGACTGGAGTGGCAGCACCTGTTCCACGAGGGGCTGTGGCTCTCGACGAACGTCCGCGCCTCGACGTTCTTCCTCACGACCGGCCTGCACGCCGCCCACGTCATCGCGGGGCTCGTCGTCGCACTGTACCTGACCGCGCGCGCCTGGCGGGGCGCGTACCTCGAAGACAGCCGCTCGGTGGAGTACTTCGGCCTCTACTGGCACTTCGTCGACATCGTCTGGCTGTTCCTGTTCCCGCTGTTCTACATCCTGTGAGGTGACAGAGATGGTGTCCACGAAACTCTATACGGCGATTTACGCGGTGTTGTTCGTCTCGGCGACCGTCCAAGTGCTGGTCGAGTTCGCCGGGCTGAGTTACTGGCTGGCCTTCGGCGTCATCCTCGTCCTGTCGGCCGCGAAGGCGGTGCTGGTCGCGGCGTACTTCCAGCACCTCCGGTTCGAACCGCGCTCGCTGACGTATCTGGTCGGCATCGGCCTCGCGGCCGCGCTGGCGCTCACGCTCGCGGCGTCGTACTCGCTCCTGTGACCGTGCGAGCCGACTCCCGTTCCCGCTGGCGCTCCCGCGAAACCCTCGTCGCGGTCGGCTACGCGCTCCTGTTTTCGGTCCCCGTCGGCGTCGGCGTGACCGTCATGATGACCCGCGTCGCCCCCGGCGGACTCACCGACCCGCTCGTCGTCGGTCCCGGTCTCGCGCTCGCGGTGGCCGTCTTCGCGCTCGTCGTCGCCGCCGCGACGACCGGCGAGAACGCCGCCTGACTGGGCGTTGTTTTTCTCCTTTTGTGGCTCTGCTGAATCTCTCAGAATCTGATAGAATCCGTGTGACACGCCCAGAGGGTGTATTCAGCGAAGTATCCGGGATAACGGGGAGCGTCACGAGAGATGGTCTGGTCGGTGAGTAGGGTAGAGCCAACCTGAACGACCGGTATCCGGCCGTGTGGAGAAGATTCATTGCTTCGTCGTCCGTGACCGCAATCTGTGTCTGAACAGCCCTCCAACACTGGACCATCCTTTGGACTGGTCGTCCAGACCATCTTTGTTCTCGCGATGGTAATCGGCATCCCCTCGGCGTTTGCGCTCGGCGGACGGCTCCGCTCTCTCGCCCTCGCGGCTGTAAGCACCTTGCTGCTCGTGGGATTCCTCGTCGTCGGTTACCGTCACGCGCGCCGACGGAAGTCCCTTCACCAACATGTCGCGTTCTTGGCGGTCTGGTTCGGCGGTATCGTTCTGGCGGACCGCCTTGCCCGCGTGGCGAGCGGTCGCCTCCTGGAGCCGGGACCCTCCCTCATGGCAGTGGGCGTCACCCTCGGCGCGCTCTGGCTCGGTTCGCGAGTCGCCTACGGTGGCGCACTCACGCAAGCGCTGTTTGGGTCAGACTGAGATCTCACGACAGGCGTGTACGTAACTGAGGACTTCAACAGCGCCTCATTTTTCCTCCCCCGCACTCGCACGTACCTTCTTTGACCTCGGTGTGGTAACGTCACGCATGAATCAGAATACCGTCGCACTTGCGGCCGCCTTCGGAGCCGTCGTGGTCGGACTCGCGGTCCTCCTCGGCTCGGAGGCGGTTGGCGCGAGCGAATCGTTCGTCGTGGTCGGCGGCGTCGTCGCGCTGGCCGGCGTCGGCGTCCTCACCGGGGTCGTGATGCGTCTGCCGGACCCCCACGAGGGGGAACACGGCGGGGACAGCGGTCACGCCTGAATGACCCGCGCCGCGCTCACAGGCTGAAGCCGACGACCGCGAGCAGGAACAGCGCCGTGAAGACCATCCCGAGCGCGCCGGCGACCTTCAGGTGATAGACGAACAGGTCTTCGGCCTCGGCCTCGACCGCCGCCTCGTACGCCGCGATTTCGCCGTCGCTCAGTCCCTCGTGAGCGGCGCCGACGTGGAGGTCTCGGAGCCGCTCCCGTCGGAACGGCCGGTCGCAGTAGGGACACGTCGCGGTCGCAGTCTCGCCGTCGGGGACGGCGGTCTCGGGGACGACGGGCGATTCTCCGCGACCCATCCCACGACTCGTTCTGCGACTCACCCCGCGACACCTCCGACCGTCGGTTGGGCGACGACCCACAGGCTCGCCATCGTGTAGCAGACCGTGACGGCGACGAAGGGGTACTCGCTCCGGAGCGGTTGCAGCCGACCCGGAAAGAGGTCGAACGCGCGGGCGTGGGCGACCCACACCGAAAGCAGGTGGCCGAGGACGACGAACGCCAACTGGAGGCCGCCGAACCACGCCGGAACGACCAGCACCGAGGGGTTCGCGGGCGGCGACAGCGGCGAGGCCGCGACCGCGACCAGCGCGGGCGCGAGTCCGACGACGTAGCCGAGGAAGTGCGCGAGGTGGTAGCCGGCGGCGATGGGGACCAACGCGGGCGCGAACCAGCCGGCGACGAAGCCGACGGTCACGTACGTGTCCGCGGTTCCGCGGGCGACGCTCGCGGCCAGTCGGTAGCCGCCGAGGAAGACGAGAAAGCCGGCGACGATTCCGGCGAGGTTCACGAGCCACGCGGGCACCGGAGCCGCGGCGTCGAGGACGCGGCCCCACGCGACGGTAACCGCGAGTCCGTCGAACGTCGTCACCCAGAGGAGCGCGACGACGAACGCCACGTCGTCGGCACCGAGTCGCTCGCGGGTGCGCGCCAGCCCCGCGCCGGGAACCGAAACCGAGAGACCGCCGCCGTCGATTCGTCGGACCGGCGCGAGCAGGCCGTACAGTCGGAACACCCGAGCGACGGGATCAGCGCGGCGGAACCACGCGTCGCCGTAGACGAGCGCGCCGCCGACGGTGACGACGCTGTACGCGACGACCACGGCCGCGAGCGCCCGCGGGGCCGCCGCGAGCGGGCTGACGACCTCCAGCCAGACGAGTCCGAGGAGACCGACGACGCTCGGCCACGACCCGAGTCGGTCGGGGTACGGCCGCGACAGCCCCCGTGCCTCCCCGAACCGACCTCGGAGCGCCGCACCGAGCGTCCGCCACGGGTTCACGAGCGGCCACGCGTTCCCGACGAGGTAGGTGACTATCGTGAATCCGGCCCACCAGCCGACCCAGACGAGCAGGACGCCGAGGTTGACGATGCCGACGGCCGGCCCGAACAGCCCGAAAGCGACGACGAGCGCGAGCGCGGCGACGCCGAGGAGCCTGAGCGCGGCCGCCGCGGTTGCGACGGCCCCGGCGAGTCCTCCGAGTCGGACGCCCGCGCGCCCGAAGGCGTCGAGGGTCTCGTCGTCGGTGACGAACGCCGACAGCAGAAACGAGACGCAGACGACGCCGCCGCCGGAGACGACGACGAGCCAGAACGGGGCCGGAACCGAGCGGAGCGATCCGGCCAGCGAGCCGGCGTGCGCGAGCGCAGGAGTCGAACAGACGGCGGACGCGACCGCCAGCGCGACTGTCCAGACGGCTCCGCGTCGAGCCGCGGCGCGGACCTCTCCTCCCTCGGCGCGTCGGCTCATCGTCGCGTCCGCTCCACCAGCGACGGACCGACCGTGAGCAGGACGACGGCGGCGACGAACACCAGCGTCGAGACATCGACCGAGAGCGCCCGGAGCGCGCTCACGACGCCGGTGCCGCCGGCCGCGCCCGCGACGAGGCCGCCGACGAGTGGGAAGGTACAGCCGACGCACGAGACGAGTCCGAGCGCCCCCGAGAGCGCGCGCTTCGCCGCGTCGAGGACGGCGGCGTAGACGAGGTACGCGAGCGCGAGGGAGCCGGCGACGCGGTACGGGACGAACGTCGCCGAAACGACTTCGCCGGCGTAGCCGACCCGCGGCCCCCATCCGGGCGCGGCGAGCGAGAACTGCCAACCGGTCGGGCGATGGGCGGCGGCGTGGCCGTGGCTCCCGCCGAGAAGCGCGGCGAAGTCCACGGACACCAGTCCGGCCAGCGACGCGAGGACGACGAAGTACGCGACTGCGACCGCGCCGGCGACGAGTCGCGCCCGACTGCTCGCCCGCGGCGGGTCGGTCCAGAGGACGGCCGCCGCGCCGACGGTTATCCAGACGAGCGGGTACAACAGGTACCGGAGGCTCTCGACGCGCCCCGGTGCGGCGGAGAGATACGCCCCGACGGCGAGCGCCTCGACCCAGCAGAGCGCCGCGAGCCACCACAACCGCGGCGCGTGGCGGGGGTCGAGTCGCCCCGCGTACGAGGTCGCCATCTCAGAGGAGGCCCACCAACCTGAGCGCGATGCCGACGACGAACAGCAGGCCGAGCACCCACGACCCGAGAAGCGCCGCCTGCGACCGCGCCAGTCCTCGCCCGCGTGCAGCGTGATACGTGCCGTAAAAGAGGTACGCGACGACGACGGTGAGCGTCCCGGCGACGAGGACCGGCCCCGCGGCGTCCGACACGCCCTCGGGGATGGCGCTGCCGCCGACGAACAGCACCGCCACCGCGCCGAACCCGAGCGCCGCGAGGAGGAACACGACCGACAGCACCGTCGGGTCGTCGGCCCACCGGCGGGCGGCGCTTCCCCCGCTCCCCGCCGACCCGCCACCGGTCGGCGTCGGAACGCTCGTGACGGAGTAGTGTCGCCAGCCGCGACCGGTCAGAAACACGGTCAGCACCAGCAGTACGACGCCGAGGACGAACCCGAGGAACAAGCCAGTCTGTGCCATGTGAACATGCCTCGTCTTTCTATAACTATTGACAATGATATAAGCGATTCGACCCCACAGCGGCCCTCGGGGTCGAGTTCCCGGCGGTCGGCCGCCTCGAACGCGCCGCGACGGCGAAACGTGATTCTTAAGGGTCGCACGAGTCACGTAGCGTGTATGAGCGACGAACAGCAGGCGGAGGCCGAGCAGGTCGATGAAGAGGTCGAGTCCGGTATTCAGGACGGCGACTTCGTTCGCCTCGCGTACACGGTGCGAACGATCGAGGACGGCGACGTCGTCGACACGACGGACAAAGAAGTGGCCGAAGAGGCCGAGATCGACGTCGAGGGCTACGAGTTCGAGCCCCGCGTCGTCATCGTCGGCGCCGGCCACGTCTTCCCCGAGGTCGACGACGCCCTCATCGGTGCCGAGGCGGGCGACGAGGGTACCGTCGAGATTCCGGCGGTCGACGCCTTCGGCGAGTACGACGAGGACGAAGTGCGCACGGTCAGCGCCAACAAGATCGACGAGGACGACCGCTACCCCGGCGCGCAGGTCACCATCGACGGCGACCAGGGCCGTCTGGAGACCATCATCGGCGGTCGCGCCCGCGTCAACTTCAACCACCCCCTCGCCGGCGAGGACCTCGAATACGAGTACGAAGTGCTCGAACTCGTCGACGACCGCGAGGAGCAGGCCTCCGGCCTCCTCGGCATGTACCTCCAGCAGGCCCCCGAAGTCTGGATTCAGACGGACGAGGTCGAAGAGGAGCAGGTCGTCGAGTCCGACGAGGACGAGGACGAGGACGCCGAACCCGAGACGGAGACCGTCACCGTCGAGAAGGACACGCTCTACATCGAGGCGACGCCGCAGATGACGATGAACCAGCAGTGGATGTTCTCCAAGCAGCAGATCGCCCAGGACATCATGCAGCGGCTGGACATCGACCGCGTCATCGTCCAGGAGACCATCGAGGGCGGCATGGGCGGCATGGGCGGCCTCGGCGGTATGATGGGCGGCGCGGGCGGCGCCGACATCGAAGAGGCAATCGAGGACGTCGACATCGACGCCGACGAACTCGCCGCGGAACTCGACGCCGACGAAGAGTAAGCGAGTCAACCGCCCTCGCCGTCCCGGCGAATCGGCGGCTTCTTGACACTCGCCTTCCGACCGCCTCGTAGCTATGGCTTCGTCAGACGACGCCGCGACGGACGAGTTCCGCGACATCACAGACGTGAAAGTCGCGCTCGTCGCCGGGCTCTGTGCCGTCGCATTGACGCTCTCGCTCGAATACGGCGCCGGTATCGAGGTGCCGTTCGTCTACCGCCTCTCCCCGCTCGTACCGTACTTCGCCTACGTCTTCTCCCGCGGCGCGGCGCTGTCCGCCCGGACGTGGATGGCGCTCACCGCGGTCGTCACGCTCGCCACGTTCGGTTACTTCGCGTTCTAAGCGACCTCTCTCCCGGCCGGACGCGACTCTCGGGTCAGGCGATGTCGCGGCTGGTGTCGACGGTGACGCGCTCCGCCAGCCGGAGTTTGATGGTCTCGTTGAGCGCCCGCCCCCCGCGGAACTTGGGGACCGCGAGTCGGTTGACGATCTCCGAGCCGTCTATCTTCGTATCGAGGTCGAACACCACGTCGGCCATGTGCTCGGTCAGGTCGCGGTTGTCGGGAACCGTCTCGCCTTTCAGGCCGTGGAGGACGGTCAGCCCCCGCGTGTTGACCATGTGGGTCTGGAGGTCGTTGAGGAACCGCCGGTAGCGGGGCGGTTCGCTCCGTTCGAGCACGTCGACCACGTCGATGACGAGGTTCGCGCCCTCCGGGAGGTCGCGGACCAGACTGCTCGCCGCGTCAAGCGGGGCGTCGCCGCCCACGTCGCGCACGGTGGGGTTCCCCGTCGGACCGGGGTTCCGTTCGAGCGCGTCGGTGACGGCCTCGGCGGAGCGAACCGTCGTCAGCCACAGCGTCCCCCGCGTGGTCGTCAGTTCGTGGAGAAACAGTTCGGACTGGCTGGCCGGGTCGGCGGCGAGGAGGACGATGCTCCCCGCGGGGATGCCCCCGCCGAGTTGGCGGTCGAGCACGTCGATTCCCGTCGCCAGTCGAGACATGCCCGTGTGTTAGGCGGAGGCTCATATTACTCCTTCCCCGATATCCTGTCGGCTATCCGACTGTACGCCGCCCGAACTGTCGGACGAGTGAGGACTGGCGACGACTCCTCCGGAACGGTCCCGAGCACCGGCGCGCCCACGAGGTCGGACACCGCCTCGGGGGCCATTCGTGACCGCGAGACGACACATCCGACGACGGGGGTGCCGAGCGCCCGCGCCATCGCGGCCGTCTTCGCGGCGTCGCGGAGCGCCGGCGCGCACAGCGGCGACACGACGACCACGCCGTCGGCGACGCGGAGCGGGACGGCGGCGTCGGGGCCGGCCCCCGCGGGGCAGTCGACGACCGCGCGCCGCTCGTCGTCCGCGGCGGTTCGGAGCCACCGCTCGAAGGCGTCGTCGTCGGCCCCGGCGGGCGCCGGCAGCACGGAGACGGTCGAGTCGGTCGGATGCGACCGGACCGACGGCTCTCGGACGGGTGCGCCCGAGGCGGCGTCCACCGGGCGTTCGACGCCGGCCATCGCGTGGAGGTTCGGCATGTCCCTGTCGGCGTCGACGGCGAGCACCGGGCCGTCGAGCGCGCTCGCCAGTCCGAGGGTCGTGGTGGTCTTCCCGCTGCCGCCCTTGCCGCCCGCGATTGCCAACATAGCCGGGGCTGGCCCCGGCTTGGTACTTGAACCTGCGGCGAAAACGAGTCGCGCCGAGTCGTCCTCAGTCGTTACAACAGCCGCCGGCCTCGCCGCCGAAGTCGACCGCAAGCGGCTCCGAGATGGCCTCGTTAATCTTCTCCAACTCGCCGACGAGTTCGGCCTGCGCGAGGAGGTACTCCTCCATCACGGGCTCGGAGTGGAGTTCTTCTTGGGCCGCTTGGACCTTTCGGAGCCCCTCTTGGGTCGCTTCGCCCATCTGCCGGGACACGTTGAACTCCTCGCGGAGCTGGTTGAACTCGGTGATGAGTTCCTGCACGTCGTCGTCGGCTTCGACGGCGGCCTTCGCCTCCTCGTAGGCTTCGTACTTCGGATGGTCGGCGATGGCTTCGCCGAGTTCGCGCCCGAGTTCTTCGAGCCGCGTCGTCTGCGTGCTCATAGCCGCGCGTTGGGGTGCGAGCGGTTTCAACCTGCCGAACGGGGAAACGGGTGATTCCGCAGACGGCGGCTCAGACGCGGGCTTCGACGAACGCGACCACGTCCCGTAGTTCGTCCGGGCCGACGCCGTGGGGCGCGCCGTAGACGTTCGCGGTCACGTCCGCGCCGAGTTCGCGGAGGCGCTTGGCCGCGCGTTCGACCCGCGAGGCCGGGATGACCTGGTCCATCGACCCGCCGCCGACGAACACCGGCTTGCCGGCGATGCCGTCGGGGTCGAGGTCGGCGTGCGAGTCAGCGAGGTAGCCGTGGAGCGCGACGACCCACGCGTAGTCGTCGGGGTCGTCGAGGAGGAGCGAGAGACTGGTAATCGCGCCCTGACTGAACCCGAGGAGGCCGATTCGGTCGGGGTCGATGTCGTACGCCTCGACCGCGCCGGCGATTGCCTCGCGGACGAGGGTCCGCGAGCGCTCGAACTGCTCGGCGTGGGGCTGGCTCTGGTGGAGGCCGCCGCCCGAGAGGTCGAGTTCGTACCACGTGTAGCCGCCCTGCAGCGGGTCGGGCGCGCGGAGGCTCACGACGTGGACGTGGTCGGGGAACTCCCGTGCGATAGACAGGAGGTCCTGCTCGTTCGAGCCGCGGCCGTGGAGCAGGACGACGGCGGGAGCCGGCCCGTCGCCCGGCTCCGACGGTTCGACGTGGACGTGTTCGAGGGGGATGTCTGGCATGGACGGCGGTAGGCCGCCGCGAGCCTTGAATCCCCGAGTGACAACGGGGTAACCGGGTGACGCCGCCGTCGACGCCGCGGTTCGCTTCGGCGTGCGTGCGGGTGTGTGACGCTCATTCGTGGGGAAGCGCGGTGGTTAAACGGCTCCGTCCGCAACGATGGGGCAATGAGTCAGGACGCCACCTCGGAGGGAGACCTTCGAAACACCGGGATGTCGCTCAAGCACGACCGGGAGTGGGACTACGAACTCGAACAGATCGTCGAAGCCATCGAGGAGCGCGACGCCAAGCGCGTCGGCCTCCAGTTCCCCGAGGGGCTGAAGCGCCGCGGCCCGGCGGTCGCCGACGACCTCCGACAGCTCTGCGACGACGACGTGACGTTCATGCTCTCCGGGCAGCCGTGTTACGGCGCGTGCGACCTCGACACCTACCTCATGCGGCGGACCGACGTGTTCGTCCACTTCGGCCACTCGCCGATGAAGGAGTCGGACAAGATCATCTACGTCCCGCTGTTCTCCAACGTCGACCCCTTCCCCATCATGGAGGACGCGCTCGACGACATCGAGGGCGACGAGGTCGGCCTCGTCACCACCGCCCAGCACATGAACCGCTTCGAGGACATGTGCGACTGGCTCGAAGAGCGCGGCTACACCGTCCAGACCCGCAAGGGCGACGACCGCCTCACCTACGAGGGACAGGTCCTCGGCTGCAACTACGCCTCCGCGGACATCCCGGCGGACGACGTGCTCTACGTCGGCGGCGGCAAGTTCCACCCGCTCGGCCTCGCGATGGAACACCCCGACAAGAACGTCGTCATCGCCGACCCCGTCAACAACGTCGTCACCATCGCCGACACGCGGAAGTTCATGAAACAGCGCTACGCCTCGGTCCACAAGGCGATGGACGCCGAGAAGTGGGGCGTCATCTTCTGTACCAAAATCGGTCAGGGCCGCATGGAAATCGCCGAGAAGATTCTGGAGGACAACGACAACGCCTATCTCATCACCATGGACGAGGTGACGCCCGACCGGCTCCGGAACTTCGACATGGACGCGTTCGTCAACACCGGCTGTCCGCGCATCACGACCGACGACGGTCCGCGGTTCCACAAGCCGATGCTGACGCCGCAGGAGTACCGCATCGCCGTCGGCGACGAACCCCTCGACTCCCTCGAATTCGACACGTTCCACGGAACCTGGTAGCCCGGGACTCCCGGTGAGCCCCCCGCCTCGGCGCGTGGCTCTCACGACGCCGCCGAGGGGAGCGTCCTGTTTCGACTCTTCCGCCTCGCTTCGGACGTGTCCGATCTTCTGACAGTCCATCCAGAATACCTATACGAGTCGCCATTCGACGGACACGTATGGTCCCTCCACGAACACGAACTGTCCTCCTGAGCCTGCTCGGCGTCCTCGCGCTCGCGGGGACCGCCGCCGCGCAGAACCTCGAATCCGCACAGCAGATTTCGCCGGTGTTCCGCGCCGGCGGGAGCTTCCTCATCGACCTCGTCGTCGGCGGCATCCTCGTCGCCGCGGCCCCGGCGTACACCAGAGACGCCATCGCCGAGATTCGGGACGACCCCGGCGGGTCGTTCCTCTGGGGCCTCGGCGTCAGCATCGGCGGCGCCATCGTCCTCGTCCTCCTCGCAATCACCATCATCGGCCTCATCGTGGCGATTCCGGGGTTCCTCGCGCTCATCCTGCTTAGTATCGTCGGCGGCGCGGTTTCGACGGTCCTCCTCGGCTCGCTCGTGACTGGCACCGCCTCCGGCGGGTCGCCCCCGCTCGGCGTCTCGGTCGCGGTCGGCGCGCTCGTCGCGGCGGTCCTGTCGCTCGTCCCCATCGTCGGCGGCGTCATCCTGTTCGTCGTCGATATGCTCGGCCTCGGCGTCGTCGGCCGCAACCTCATCCGCTCGTGGGTCTGACGCCGCGCCGGCGCTTCTGACAGGCGGCTCTCAGGAGCACCACAACATTCAGGGTACAGGTAGCGAATTGGTCAGACAGATGCCGACGACCCACCTCTCCGTTCTCGGACTCGACGTGCAGCGGGTCGTCACCCCGCTCGAAGCCGCCGACGTCGACGCAGACCGGGTTCGGCTGGTCCGCGACGAGGCCGACCCCGAGCAGGGTCGCGACCCGGACGACTGTACGCCCGGCGCGCCGCGAGCGAGCGCCCGCGCCGCGAAAGCCGTCTCCGAACGGCTCGCGGGCCGGGGGACGCTCGACGAAGCGCGGCTCCCCTTCACCGCGTCGTTCGAGGAACTGTACGCCGCGACGGCCGACCTGCTCCGCGAGGCCGCCGCGGACGGCGACGTGCGAGTGAACCTCTCGGGCGCGCCCCCGCAGGTCGCCGCCGCGTTCTACGCCGCGCGGACCGCCCTCGTCGACGGCGGCGACCTCGACCGCGGGACCGTCTCGCTCTTGGCGATTCCCGCGACCGACCGTCCCGACCTCGCCGCCATCGACGACCTCCGGACGCTCGTCGCCGACGTCGAGGCCGCGTCGGACGCGTTCGCCGAGTTCCGGCGCGTCGCCGACGGCCCCGCGGCCGCGGCCGTCGCTCGACCGCTCCGCATCGCCCTGTCGGACCTGCGCGACGCGCTCGCCGAGGCCAGCGGCGAGTCACGCCCCTCCCGCCGGTCCCGTCCGAACTCCCGCGTCGGCCGCCCCGCGGGCGCTCGCGGGGCGCGCTCCGGCGGCGATTCGCCGCTCGGCGCGATGAGTTCCTACGTCGGCCGCGCCCGCGAACAGTTGGCCGACCTCGTCGAGTCCGAGGCCCCCCGCCCGGACCCCGAAGACACCCGCGACCCGAACGCGGTCCTCGACGCGCTCGACGGGTGGCTCGACGCCGAGAGCCGCCTGCTCGCGTCGGTCGAAGACGACCCCCGCGAACTGGTCGGGCGCTTCCGGACGAGCTGTGAGGCGCGCTTCGGGAAGTTCGAAGACCGGGCGACCATCGAGCTGTTCGAGTCGCTCGACCGCTTCGAGGCGCACCTCGACGCCTATCTGGACGCCCGGTCGCAGCTCTCGGCCGCCGCCGCCCCGGTCGCAGAACGGACGGCCGACCTCTCCGAGCGGGCCACGGCGGCCGCGACGAGCCTCTCCGAACTCGACGAGTCCGGCCCGGCGACCGGCGAGTCGGGCCTCGAACTCGACGCCCACGCGCTCTCGCCGTTGGGCGACCTCGAAGCGGCGGTGCTGTCCGTCCTCGTCGCGGGGCCGCCGCGCTCCCGCCCGCGGACCCGCCGCGCGGTCGCCGCCGAACTCCGCGAGCGCGCCGAACACCACGGTATCGTCGCCGGCGCGCGCGACGAGGAGACGTGGTCGGCGTTCGATTCGTTCTGCGTGGGCGTCGCCCGCGACAGCGTGACCGGCGACCGCTTCGAAAAGCGACTCTCGAACGCGCTCGCCCCCAGACTCGACGTGGCCGTCGAGGGACTCGCCGCGAACGGGTTCGTCACGACGCGCGAGCGCGAGCGCGGCCGCGACGCGCTCGAACCGACGGACGCCGGCCGGCTGTGGGCGTCGACGACCGACTGGGAGTCGTTCCGCGAGACCGTCGTCGACGACCTGCTCCGCGACTGCGTCGAGCGCGACGAGGGCGTCGCCGACGCGTAGCACGAACGGCGCGACCGAACTGGGTTCTCAGACCGCGTTTTCGACGAATGCGACGGCTGCTTCCGGCGAGTCGCACGGTTCGAAGCCGTCCAGCGAGCCGACCTGTTGGGTCCTGATTCCGGCCGTCGGGCGGTCGAAGACGTTGGCGTAGCCGATCTCGGAGAGCGTCCCGCCGCCGCCGTCGACGGCGATGACGGCGTCGCCGTTCATCGCGACGAGCGCGTTTCTCGCGTGGCCGAGACCGGTCGCGACGGCCACGTCGACGTAGGGGTTCGCCTCGTCGCGGTCCTCGCCCGGCAGGACGCCGATGGTCGTGCCGCCGGCGTCCTTCGCGCCGCGGCAGGCGGCCTCCATGACGCCGCCGAGACCGCCGCAGACGACCGTGTGGCCGCGCTGGGCGAGCAGGCGACCCACGTCTTCCGCGATGGTCTCGACCGGTGCGGGAACGACGCTGCCGCCGACGACGCTCACGCGCACGGCGGCACCTCTTTTCGGCGTCCGCCGGTGTCGGTGTCAGTATCGCTGTCGTCGTCGCCTCGGCGTTCGTCGATACCGCGGATTGCGACTGCGCTCATGTGGTATCGGACCGCGTCGAAGAAGATAAGTGCGGGGCCGCGTCGCCCGACCGGGGTCGGACTGTCGTTCTCGGTCGCGTCAGAACTCGTCCGTTCGCCGCGAGTCGTCGTCCAGCGGGGAGACCGCTTCCCACGCACCGCACGCGCGCATCGTCCGAGCCATCGAAGAGAAGTTCGCCGTTTGTTTGTGAGTTCCTGACATGGTGTTTGGTAGCATGAGTTCACTCATTAAATATCTTGTCAGGGTGACACCTTATACGACACATATGTCCTCAAATTCTATCTAGTTCTGATACATCCGGCCGCTCGTTCTCAGATTAGTCACTCGTTTTGAAGCCGCGGTCGAGGCGGCCGGGAGGAAGAGGGAGAGGGCGAGCGGTCCGCTCCCGCTCGACGAGTCCAACGGGAGAGAGCGCAACGCTTAGTCCCCCCGCGTGAGGACACGTTTCTATGACAGTCAGCGACTGGAGCGACTGGCTCCCGCGCGCGGTCGAGTCGGCCGACCCCGAGACGGTTGCCATCTGGTATCTGGGCTGCAACGGGTTCGTCATCAAGGGTAGCGAGGGGACGACGCTGTTCGTCGACCCGTACGTCGGCATCGGCGACCCGCCGCGGACGGTCCGCATGATACCCGTCCCGTTCGACCCCGAGGACGTGACCGAGGCCGACGCGGTCCTCGCCACCCACGAGCACACCGACCACGTTCACGGCCCGAGTCAAGCGCCCATCCTCGAAAACACGGGCGCGACGTTCGTCGCCCCCGACGACTCGCTTTCGGTCGCCTACGACGACGAGGCGTGGTTCGACGACTACGACCTCTCCGACGACCAGTTCGAGGAGGTCGCGGAGGGCGACAGCGTCGAAATCGGCGAGTTCACCGTCCACGTCGAACCCGCCTACGACCCCGATGCGAGCCACCCGGTCGCCTACGTCTTCGAACACGAGTCGGGCACGTTCATCCACGGGGGCGACACCAAGCCCGCCGAGGAGTTCGCCGACATCGGCGAGCGCTACGACCTCGACCTCGGCATCCTCGCGTTCGGGACCGTCGGCAACATCCCCGACAAGGAGACCGGTGAGCCGGTCCGCACGAAGTGGTACAACGACGAGAACCAGATTATCGAGGCCGCGAGCGACCTCGACCTCGACCGCCTCGTGCCGACCCACTGGGACATGTGGAAGGGTCTGACCGCCGACCCGAAGGCGCTGCATCACCACGCCAAGAGCTTCGAGGCCCCCCGCTCGCTCGAACTCGTCGAAATCGGCGATCGCGTCGACCTCTGAGGCCGCGTCCGGGACCGAAATTCCGGCGACGGCGGCCCCGCGACGGTCGTCGCCGACCGACAGTCATCCCATCGGAACGGTCTAATCGAAAGACGGCGTCGGGGTGACTTCGCGGTCCCCGGTTGTTTTATAATGGATGTCGGGAAAGTGGCGGCCATGAGCCGCGAGTCCGAAGGGGTTACCTCGGTTTCCGACGGCGAGGTCACGGTCGAAAAGACCTTCGCCGCCGACGAGTTTCCCGTTCCCGCCATCAAGTTCGTCATCAGTTCGACGCGAGACGAGGCGACCCGAATACGGGTCATCGACCGCATCCCCGAGTCGTTCCCGATGGAGAGCGTCGGGTTCCACCCCGACTTCGAGAGCGACAACTGGACGGCCTACAAGGACCACCGCGTCGAGTACGAGCGGACGCTCGACCCCGGCGAGGAACTCGTGACGGTCTACGGTATCCGCATCACCGACGGCCACGACCAGACTGATTTCCTCGAAGAGCCGACGCTCGAACGCATCCCGGTCGACGGCGGCATCGACCCCGACGACATCGACGACATCCTCGGCGAAGACCGCAGTCAGATCGTCCGGGACGTGCTCGCGGGCAACCGCGACCCGCCCAGAGACGAGTCGTCCGCCGTCGATGCGGACCGAGAGGACGAAGGGGAAGTCGTCCTCGACGCGCCCGCGGACGCCGATTCTGAGCCCGAAGCCGCCGTCGACGCCGAGGCGGACGCGACCGCCGACGCGGAAGCCCTCGACGACGAGCCGAGCGACGGCGACCTCGCGGCCGCCTTCCGCGGTGGAGACGACGAGGACCTTGACGCCGACGCACCCGAGTCGCAGACGTCCGACGAGGGCGACGGGCCGGTCGAACCTTCGCCCGACGACGACGTGCTCGGCGATGACGACACCGACGACGCGGACGCCGCCGCCGGCACCGCCGAATCCGTCGGCCCGCGCGCCGTCGCGGCCGACACCACACCGGCGGTGACCGCACATCTCGAAGAGCCCGAACCCGAGCCCGATACCGACCCCGAACCGGCGGTGGAGCCCGACGCCGGGGGCGATTTCGACATCGACGCCGAAGCGGACTCGGCGACCGACGCCGACGAGACCGCCGACGCGGCTCCGGCCGGAAGCGCGCCCGCGACCGACGCGAGCGGTCTCGTCGGCGCGCTCGCAGCCGAAATTCGGTCGGGCGCGGCCGACGAGGAGGACCTCGAAGTCCTGCGCGAGGCGGTCGACGCCGAGACGCGCCGGAGCACCGACGTTCGCATCCGCCGCCTCCAGTCGCAGATGGAGGACCTCGCGGCGTACTCCGACGCGCTCGCGGAGTTCATCGACGAGGAGGGGACCGGGAACGAACTCGTCTCCGAGTTCCGCGACGAGATGGCCGACTTCCGCGAAGACCTCGACGCCCTCGACTCGATGGTCGACGGCGCGGTCGAGTCGGTCGACGACGCGGCCTCCCGGCTCGACGCGGCCGAAGAGACCATCGCCGCGGTCGACGAGCGGTCCGACCGCGTCGCCACGCGGGTCGCCGACGCCGAGGGCCGCCTCGACGACCACGACGGCCGGCTCGAAGGCCTCGCGTCCGACCTCGAAACCGCGGACGACACCCTCGACGACTACCACGGCTGGCTCGAATCCCACAACGAGCAGTTCGAGACCGTCGAGGGGCGACTGGACGACCACGACGGCCGGTTCGAGGACCACGACGAGCGGCTTGAAACCGCCTCGCGGAACATCGACGCCGGTTCCGCCCGTCTCGACAGCGTCGAGGAGACGCTCGCCAAGCGCGAGGAGGAGCTCGTGACCGTCCGCGAGCGTCTCGACGACATCGCCGGTCGGTTGGACGAGACGGTCGACCGGCTCGAAGGGGCCGAAACCGACGCGGCGGAAGCGACCGAACAGGCCTCGACGCTCCACGCCGAGGTCGGCGACATCCGCGAGGACATCGCCGAACTCGACGGGGACATCGTGGAGACGCGCGAGGCGCTCGACGACCGCCTCGCGGACGTGCAATCGCGGGTCGAAGACGCCGCGGCGGACGAGGAAATCGAGGCCCTGCGCGACGACATCGAAGAGCTGAACGACACCGTCGCCGAACTCGAAACCTTCCGCGAGCGCCTCGCTGGCGCGTTCGGCACCGGCATGGGCGGCGGTCCGGCCGCCGGCGACGACGGCGACACCGACGACGCGGAGTAGCGCTTCCGAGCTTTTTCCCGAGAGACGTTTTCCCGAAGCGCAACCTGTTTAGCGGGCCGCCCCGACGTTCCGATGATGACAGAGACGGTGCGCGTCGCTGTTCCGCGAAAGGGTCGCCCCCTCGAAGCGGTGCTCGAACGGTTCGCCACGACCGAGAGCATCGCCGAGGTGGCGGACGAAATCACCTCGACACTCCGATACGAGAAGTCGGTCACGAAGGGCCATACCCAGCCGGAACATGACGTGTACGAGCGACTCGCGGACTACAGCGACCTCTCGGACCCGGCCGCGCCGGAGTACACGCTCCTGCGCGACGACCGAGACGGCATGCCGCGACGCATCGTCTTCGACAGCGTCGTCCTCGAAATCGACGGGGTGGACATCCACCTCGTCGGGCGCGAGGAGCCGTTCCGCGCCCTCCGGACCCACGAGTTCGGCCTCGGCTTCGACAGCGCCGACCTCGTCCTCGAAGAGGTCGTCAAACTCCGCCCCGAGGGCCTCGGGAGCATCGAGGACGTGAACGCCCGCATCGACCCGATGGACACCGACGTTCGGGTCGTCTCCGGGCTCGGCGACACGGTCTATCACACGCTCATGGCCGACCCCGAACTCCTCCCGCCGGGCTCCGAACTCGACCGCGATTTCGTCGCGGACTACGCGGGCGACCTGTGTATCTCGCCGCGCTACGAGCGCCTCGTGGAGGCGGTTCTCGGCACGCGGTGTCTCGACGACGTGACGTTCGCGTATCCGAACGGCGCGCCCGAAGAAGAGGCCGCCATCGCAGAGACCGGTATCGGCGTTTACCTCACGATGACCGGGTCGACCGCACGCGAACACGGCCTCGTCCTCGGCGAACACCTGTTCCCGAGCGAGACGGTCCTGATGGAGAACGTCGCGGAGGCGACGCCGGCCGCCGAGACGGTCAAACGGGCCATCGCGTCGCCGGAGGTAGAGACCGAACTGACGGTCTGACCGCCGACCGACGCCCTACGCCGACGACTCGTTTTTCGGTTCCGCGTCGCCGCAGAACATCAGGGTCGAGAGCGTCCGCGCTTCGAAGCCGCCGTCGTCGGTGAGCGAGACGGTCGTGTTCGACGCGTTGCAGTCGAACTGCGATTTTTCGACGGTGACTGCTTCGGTCGTTTCTTCGCCGGATTCGTTCCGCCGAGCGACGCGAAGCGTGACCTCGCGGGCTTCGGTCAGCGACGCCCCGACCCGAGCGCCGGGTTCGAGGCGGTATGCGCCGCCGAAGGCCACCGCGCCCGCGGGCGTCTCGTAGGCGAACTCGACGACCTCGGCCGCGTCGGTCGGGTTCGCGACGGCGAGGCCGTGGGGCTTGACGGCCTCGGTCGGGAGCGACCCGTCGCCGAGCGCGACCGTGACCGCGTCGTCGGCCGCGACTACCCGGGGCCCGCAGGCCATCCGGGTGGATGCCCCGGAGACCGAGACACCGCCGTCGACCGGCGAAAACGCGGTCCACGAGCGGTTGCAGCCGAAGTCGTCGGGACCGACCGAGTCGGTCGCCACGGCGTCCGAGTCGGTGTTGGTAACCGTCACCTCGTAGTCCGCGGGGACGCGAAGCGAGACGTTCACCGTCGCGTCGTGGTCGAGTTCGTAGGTCTCCGCGTGGCCCGCACCGAGCGGACGCGAGACGTCGATACGGGCGGTCCACGGCTCGTCGGTCGGGTTTTCGAGGCGGACGTGGTGCGGTTTCAGCGTCCCGTCGTCGCTGGCGGGGCCGCCGCCGACGACGGCCGTGAGGCGCTCTCCGGTCGCGACCGAGACGGCGTCGACCGGTTCGGGCGTCGGTGTCGGGTCGGGAGTCGACTCAGTCTGCGAGTTTCCGTCGTCGTCAGCGTCGTCAGCGCCGTCGCCGGCGCTCGCGATACAGCCCGTCAGCGCCGCCGCGAGGCCGGTTCCGGTCGCGGCGAGGAGGGTTCGTCGTTGCACAGCTCTCCCGACGCGGAGGGGTCACTTCCCCCTGTGTGTGGCTCAAACGCGCCTTTGAGTCCAGCTCACGCCGAGGCTCACGAGGACGGCGAGCGCGACGCCGACGAGGAGGACGAGCGCGCCGGGGCCGGCGAGGAAGGCGGAGACGAACTCCGCGACGCTCGGCTCGGGGGCGGGAGCGGTCGGTGCCGGCGTTGCGTACCTGATCTGCGGCCGTCGCGCGGTCCACAGCGCCTGCACGAGGACGCTTCCGACCAGCGTGACGCCCACGCCGGCGACCAGCGTCCGAAGCCCCGACGAGAGCTTCGATTCGGTTCGCTCCGCGCCCGCGAAGAGGACGACGGCCGAGCGGGTCGGACCGTAGACGGCCATCTCGCGGCCCTGTGCGGAGACCCACGTCGTCACGGGCTCTATCAACTCGGCGTCGACCAATCGCTCGACGTGGTAGCTGACGGTCTGGAGCGTCGTGTCGAGTTCGTCGGCCAGTTCCGAGACGGGGCACGGGTCGTCGTAGACGGCGGCGAGAAGTCGCCTCGCGGTGGCCGACGAGAGCGCCGACAGGACTTCGTCCGCGTCGTCGTCGTCGAGTTCGACGAGAAGCGGGCTCAGTCCCCGGTCTCGAACCGATGCTGCGGCGGGTTTCAGCGGGAGCAACGAACTCACGGTCTCGGGCGTCGTTCTCGCTCCGTCGATAAAGAGGCCGGTATGAGTCAAGCGTCCGTTTGACCCTCTCGTCCCCCGCGTGGGAACATCTCTCCCGGATTAGTACATGCTAGCGATACGTCGATGGCCGCTGGCGGGGTAGTACGACCGTGAACCAGATTCGGACGAATCCCACGGAGGAACAGGTATGAACGGCGATGCGGTCCGATACGAGAGCGACCACTTCAAGGCGACTGTCGGCTCCGGCGCCCGAAAGCGGAACCTGCAACTCGTCTTCTTCGACGCGCAGTATCCCGAACCGGAACAGACGACGGACGGCCTCCCGTCGGTCGGAAGCCAGACGACGAGCACGCTCGAACGCGTCGAAGTGGCCGTCGAACGCTCTGGAATCGACTTAGACGACGTGCTCCGAACGACGGTCTACACGACGGACCTCGACCGAATCGACGCCATCGAGTCGGCCTACGGCGCCTATTTCGACGACCGGAGACCGGCGATGACCGTCGTCGGCGTCTCCGAACTCCCGAACGACGCCGCCGTCCAAATCGAGGCGACGGGCGTCAAACGATAGGTCGCGTACCCTACCAATTCGATATAGCGAGATACAATTTACAAGTCGCGCTTCGAACAGCTATCACGCACCTCAGCGGAGCGAGTAAATGTTCGATTCGTACGTTTCGCGCACTCTGTCGCCCCAGTTGTGGGTGTACGTGTCGATGATGTCGCCGGCCACGTCGCCGCGGAGGTACTTGACGATGCCGCGGTCGCCGGTGCGGTCCCGGAGATGGGTCGTGAAGAAGTGCCGGAAGTAGTGCGGTGTGACGTTTTCCTCCCGGTCACCGCCCGCCCGGTACCAGCCGGCGTCGGCGGCGTGAGAGGTGACGACGTGGTGGACGGCGTCGGGGTCCAGCCGACGGCCCCACCCCGAGGCTGTGCCGACGAAAAGCGGTTCGGCCGGTGACGGCGAATCCGGTCGAATCGCCAACCAGCGCAGGAGAACATTCTCCAACTCGTCGTCCACGGGGACGACCGTCGACCGCTTTCGCTTGTTCGATGCGGTTCGCTCCTCGCCGTTGGTGACGCTCCCGACGCTCGGGTCGGCGGCGACGTACATCGACGGGCCGCGCCCGTCGAGGGCGGCGCGGGTCGATACATCGCTTACGGGTGTATCCGCCTCCGCCGCCAGCGACACGTCTCGAAGGTCGAGGTTGCACAGTTCGCCGACGCGCATCCCGGTTTTGAGGAGGGTGACTACCAGCGCGTGCTCCAGCGGATGGGCGATTCCGCGGACGAACTCCCGCATCTGCGGGACCGAAAGCTCGCGTCGGGCGGGGTTCGTGTCGATTCGTTCGTCCATCTCCTCCATCACGAGGCTCATCGGGTTGGAGTCGAACGCGCCGACCTGCGCCATGTAGGCGTAAAACCGGTGGAGGTAGGAGGCGTACGTCGCCACCGTGCTCGGCGCGACGTCGCGGTTTCGCAGGGTGTGTATCCACGCCATGCAGTCGCGGTGAGTCGCGTCGCCGACCGATCGCGCGGTCCCCGAAGGGTTCCGCGAGGGGTCGCCGAGGAACGACTCGAACGCCCGGAGGACGCGCTCGTAGGCGTCGCGGGTCCGGTCGGTCTTCCCGTGATAGGTCATATCCTGCAGGAAGTAGCCGACGGGGTCTTCCGCCTCGGCGGGGTTTTCAGCGGCCATCGCGCTCCGCCAGCGTGTAGCCGCCGTGTCGCCCGCTGTACACGACTCGACCGCTCGACTGCAATTCCTGCAGCGTCGATTCGAGCCGGTCTTCGATGTCGTCGGTCAGCGCCGAAACGAGGTCGTCCCACGACCGATGCGAATCGGCCGCGAGCGCCTCGACGATTCGGGCCTCGAACCCATCGTTATTTTCACCCACTTCGTCCTGATTCGAACCGTCGTTCTGGAGGCCCGTTTCCACCCCTTCGACCCCGGGGGTTGTGGTCGCTTTATCGCCTCTCGGAGGAACATCGAAATCGCGCCGGCCGGCCTGTACCATCGTTCTGACAAATTCGCTCTGGCTCATCCCGAGTCGGTCCGCGTGGTCCTTCCAGATGGCCTTCTGGTGGGCCGGGAGGTAGGTTTGCACCGTCGCGCGGTCGGCCTCGTCGCTCATGGACGGGTCGACACGGGGGTCGATAGTTAATCTACCGGTACAGTCCAGAATAAGTGAGATTATCCTGAGCAGTACATGCGGATTTTCGGCGGCGAATCTGGGTTATCCTGAATACTGCCATCGCATTTTCGGCCATCTGCATGCAGTATTCGGGATATTAAATTTCGCCGGAGAATGCCGATTTCGGGCGTTTCGAACGAATCTGAGACTCGGACGACATTCCGTTGCTTTCGTTAGGTCGAATCCCGCACAGTACAATCTCAGTTCTGTGATCATATTCACTTTTTGGATGGTTCTTCTCCAACCAGTTACCCCCGGAGTAACGCATGGAAGAACCACTTATACGAGTTTCGTTATTCCACGCTCAGTATTACTGAATTATTATATTATTGGATAGCGCTGGTTTTGTCACCGTTTTATTTCTCTCAACTAGGCGTGATCTATTCTGTCCATAATTTCTGTACGTTGTCTCAGAAATATACTCGTGGCGACGCGTCATCTACGTTCTCTCGGACGGCTATATTTCAACTAGAATAAATTCGGAAATTTCACCGATTATATCCGCCATTCTACTCTGAATATATGTCGCCGGACGGAGCTTCGTTTCAAATCGATATCGTCTATTATTATGTGGGTTCTATCTCGAAGAACTCCGGTGGGTGTTGTCTGATTCGAACACGCAACACCCGGGTGACGCCGTTCCGAATGCACTCGAAGACGAATCCAACCGAGGTCCTTGCCGGCTCGATTCGTTCTCTTTTGACGCCTTCACTGCCCTTTCCTCGCGGTGAGAACAGTAACTCGGGGCGTGGCTCCCTCTCAGGTGAAGCGGCGTTCGAGCGCGCTGTGGCCGTCCTGACGGGCTCCATGAGTCCGGGATTTCGGTGCCTCGCCCGCGGCCGGATTGACCGACTCACTCGTTCGGCGGACGACCCGTTCGAGCGAACCGTCTCTCGGCTGGTGACTCGTTCGAACGGACTGCCTCGAATCCCGGATGCGATGACGCACTCCGTCTGCGCGACCGGACTCGCCGCCGATGCACCCTGTTACTCCCGACTGCGATACAAACCCGAACCGGGAGCGTGACGCGGCTGTCGCACTGTGATGCTGAGCAGGCTTAAACGCCATCGACCGCTGGAGTGCGATTTTCCGCGTCAACGCGGCTCAGTCGCCAACTCTCCGGAATCGGGTCTCTCTGCCCGGTCGTCGATTGTCCGATTCGAGACTCGTATATCGCATCTCGCTATACTCAATCCCTGTTCTCGGGTTCGACCGATTTCGGAAAATCCGAGGTCCCGTCGACCCCGGCCGGTTCGCGTTCGAGTCGCCGAGACGACCGGATTCCGACGATTTCACCCGGCGCGCTACGCTTCGACTCGCTCTATCAGTTCGGGGCCGTCGTTGGCGGGGCTGTTCACCCGCGTCGAGACGGGGTACGCCGTGAGTTCGTCGTCGGGGTAGGTGTCGAGGAGCGCCGCCGCCTCGTCGGGGTCGCCGTGGAGCCACGTCTCCTCTTCGTCGGGCGCGAGGACGACCGCCATTCGGTGGTGTAGCTCGGAGACGACGTCGTTCGGCTCGGTCGTGACGACGGTGAACGTCTCCAGCGGTTCCTGTTCGCGCGAGGGGCCGCCGCTTCCGAAGTCGCCGAGCCCGGTCTGTTTCGTCGGGGGCGTCCATCGCTCCCAGAGGCCGGCCATGGCGAACGGGCGGTCGTCCTCGAAGGCGACGCGGTAGGGCTGTTTGTCCCCGCCGCGGTCGACCCACTCGTAGAAACCGTCCGAGGGAACGAGACACCGGCGGGCCTCGTAGGCGTCGGCGAAGCTCCGCTTCTCGCGGACGGTCTCCGCGCGGGCGTTGATTCGGTCGTTGCCGACGCTCGCGCTGTCGGCCCACGAGGGGACGAGTCCCCACTTCAGGAAGCGGAACTCTTCGGGCGCGTCGTTGGTCACGACCGGGAGTTCCTGACCGGGCGCGCAGTTGTACCGCGCCGAAAGCGGGCGCGTCGGCGTCGCGTCGAACCGCGTTTCGAGTTCCTCCGGTGGGGTAAACAGCGTGTAGCGGCCGCACATACCCCCGGCTTCGCGCCGTGCGGGTAAAACGCCCGCGGCGCGAGTGCCTCCGACTGCGGCGACCGCGGCGGTCGCCCCACGACGACGCATTTAGGGTTGTCGACGCCCCCCTGTCGGACATGCGAATCGAGAACAGCTTCATCCCCGTCCGCGGCGTGGGCGAGCGGACGGAGCGGAACCTCTGGCGGGCCGGGTCGACCCACTGGGACGAGTTCGACGCCTCGCTCGTCGGCGCGAAGACGGGCGACCGAATCGAGACGTTCATCGCCGACGCCGCCGCCCACCTCGACGACGGCGACTCGCGGTTCTTCGACGACTGCTTCCCCTCGGGCGAGCGCTGGCGACTGTACGAGAACTTCCGCGACGAGACGTGTTTTTTCGACATCGAGACGACCGGCCTCTCGCCCGAGCGCGACTCGGTGACGACCGTCTCGTTCCATCGGGACGGCGAGACGACGACGCTCGTCAGCGGCGAGGACCTGACCGCCGACGCCCTCCGCGAGCAGTTCGTCGACGCGAAACTCATCGCGACGTTCAACGGCGCGCGCTTCGACGTGCCGTTCCTCGAAACCTCGTTCGACGTCTCTATCGACGTGCCGCACGTCGATTTGATGTATCCGTGCCGGACGCTCGACCTCACCGGCGGGCTGAAACAAATCGAGAAGGACATCGGCATCGACCGCGACCGCCCCGACATCTCCGGGCGCGACGCCGTCCGACTCTGGCGGGAGTACGAGCGCGGCGATCAGTCGTCGCTCGACACGCTCGTCTCGTACAACCGCGAGGACGCCGTCAACCTCGAACGCCTCATGGAGACCGTCACCGGTCGCCTCCACGACCGCGCCTGCGAG
Organism: Haloferax sp. KTX1; assembly: GCF_902410085.1. Classification (NCBI taxonomy): domain Archaea; kingdom Methanobacteriati; phylum Methanobacteriota; class Halobacteria; order Halobacteriales; family Haloferacaceae; genus Haloferax; species Haloferax sp. KTX1. The sequence goes on from NZ_CABPRH010000009.1 coordinate 106,145, forward strand.
GGACTCGACGCCGAACTCGGCTGAGCCGGGCGTCGCCTGATTCGCTCGCGCCCGCGGCGGGACGACAGCCGACCCGAGCGAGCGTGACGGAACCCCGCGCTTTTTTCATCCCCCGAAGCGACGCGCCGCACATGACCGACGACCCCGACGCCGACCCCGAGGCGGACGACACCGCCGATTCGACCTCGCCAGCCGACGCGGCCGAGGCGACCGAGCCGACCGACGGCGACGAGCCAGTCGATGCCGACGCGGCCGTCGAGGCGGCGGACGGCGGTACCGACGAGCGCGACGACGGCAACGGCAACGGCGACGAGACTGTCCCGCACGTCGAACTCGACCTCTACGAACTCTCCGTCCGCGTCAGCGGGCAGTCCAGCGACGAACTCGACGACGTGGAGGCGTCGGCGACCCGCCTCATGGACTACCTCGTCGACCACGCCAAAGAGCTGGAAGACCAGCCCGACACCCGCGGACTGAGCTAACGCCGGCGCTCGCGTCGCCTCCGGTTTTGGCAAACCTAAACGCTCAAGAGCGGCCGTCGACAACCCCGCCCAATGACCGAGTTCACCTTCGACGACCTCGCGGTCGTGATGGGGACGTACAACGAAGAGCAGGCCATCGGGGCCGTGCTGGCGGACATCGACCGGATTACCGACGGGCGCGCCGAGGTCGTCTGCGTGGACGGCTCGGACGACCGGACGCCCGAAATCGCCCGCAAGATGGGCGCTCGCGTCATCGAACAGGAGCCGCAGGGGTACGGCGTCGCGGTCGAGGCCGCGGTGCTCGCGCCCGACCGGCCGGTCGTCGTCACCACGGACTGCGACGACACCTATCCGATGGAGTATCTCCCGAAGTTCCTCGACCTCATCAACGACGGCTACGACGTGGTCTCCGGCGACCGAATCACGACGGGCGCGGAGACGATGCCCCGACTCAACCGCGCGGGCAACGTCGCGTTCGCCCGCCTCGCCAGCTTCCTCATGGGCGCGACCGTCCACGACACGACCACCGGCATGCGGGCGTACCGCCGCGAACTCCTCCACGATATCGAGTGGACCGAGAACACGGGACTGTCCGCCGAACTCCTCATCCGCCCCGCGATGCGCGGCTACAACATCGCCGAGGTTCCCATCCCCTACCGCGAGCGCGCGGGCGAGACGAAACTCGACCCCTTCGCCGGCGGCGCGGCTATCGGGAAATCCATCGTCAAAGTCTGTCTGGAAGAGCGACTTCGGCTCTGAGTTCGCGCGACGAGCGCGCGTGATTCGAGATCGATACGCGGAAACCGAGGGGGCGGTCGTTCAGGCGGCGGTTACGACGAGTTCAGGATGTCGCGGACGCGCCGGGGTTCGCCGGAGAGAGCGGGTTCCTTCTCGACGATTTTCAGCACCTCGTGGTCGGTCACGTCGGGGTAGGACTTCCCGATGGCCTCCTCGATGAGGGCCTTTTCGAGGCGGAACTCCGTTCCCTCGTAGACCACGTCTACGCCGTCGTCGTCGAAAGAGAGAATCGTCATACCTCTCGTTGTACCCCGCGCGTAGTTAAATACGCGTCGTCGTCGCGAAACCGGCCGCCTCCGTCGCGTCTGACGCTCGTCTTGCGGACGGTTTATTACGGCACGGGTGTTGGTTCGGAGCGTGTCACTGGGTACGGACCCGCTCGATGCGCTCGAAATCCCCGACGGGACGACGGTCGAGGAACACGACCTCGTCACCGACGGCGACGTCGTCGTCGGCGGGCAGAGCACCGTCGAGTTCGGCGTCCGCGGGCGGAACGTCTTCGCGGGCGAGCGCGTCACCTTCGGCGGCGACATCGAAGCCGAAGCCGACTGCCGACTCGACATGCTCGACGACGTGGCCGGCAACGTCCTCGTCGGCAACAACGCCTACCTCGGCGAGCGCGTCCACATCGCCGGTCGCCTGATGGTCTCTGGCGACCTCGACATCGGCGACGACGTCGACATCGAAGAGGGGTTCGAGGCCAACGGCTGGATCGTCATCCGCAACCCGATTCCGACGCTCGTGTTCTACTTCATCGTCCTCTCGCAGCTCCTCCGGCTCGGCGAGGACGAGGCGGCCGACGAACTCGCAGAAACCCTCTCCGGTGAGTCGCCGCACGACCCGCTCGTGATTCCCCGGAACGCCACCGTCTCCGACGACGCGTGGCGCGTCTCGACGCCCGCGCACGTCGGCTCCGACTGCCGAATCCACGGCAACATCCGCGCGAAGTCCATCGACCTCGCCGAGGACGACAACGTCTTCGGGAGCCTCCGCGCCCGCGACGATATCGTCGTCGGGAGCGGGACGCGCATCCACGGCGACGTCACCACCCGAAACGGCGAGGTCCGAATCCACGAGGACGCGCGCGTTCTCGGCGACGTGTCCTGTAACGACCTCGTGCTCGAAGCCGGCGCGCACGTCGACGGCACGATGCGCGCCCGCGGCGAGATGCGCATCCACCGCGACAACCTCCCCCGCGAGGCCGAGTAGTCGGCGTCGGAACCGACCGAGCGACCGCGGCCACCCGCGGGCCGCGATAGCAACAGTCGCCGTTTGTGCCTACCCAACGATTATTCCTTCGCGTCGAGAGTGTCGTCTATGGACAATCGACTGAAACTTCTCTCGGTCGCCCTCCTCGTCGTCCTCGCCGGGTGTACCGGCGGCGCGGCGGACGGCGGTGCGGGCGGGTCGGAGAGCGTCTCGCTCACTGCCGACGCGTCCGGTTCCGCCGAGGTCGAACAGGCGGGCGGCGACGACCTCCCGCAGGTCCAGCGACGGGCGGTCATCAGGAACGGCCAGATCGAACTGACCGTCGACGAGTTCAACGAGTCGCGCGACGCGGTCGAATCGACCGCCGAATCCTACGGCGGCTACGTCAGCGACTCCAACGAGTACGTCAACCGTCGGAGCGGCGGGACCTATCGCTCGGGTCAACTCGTCGTTCGCGTCCCCTCCGAGGACTTCTCGGCGTTCATGACCGACATGAAGGACCTCGGCGAGGTCGAGCGCGTCGAGACGAACTCAGAGGACGTGACCGACCAACTGGTCGACCTCGAAGCGCGCCTGAGCAACCTCCGCGCCCAGCGCGACCGCCTCCGCGACCTCTACGAGTCGGCCAACACGACAGAGGACGTGCTCGCGGTCGAAGAGCGCCTGACCGAGGTCCAGACCGAAATCGAGCGGCTCGAAGCCCAACGGGAGTCGCTCGAACAGCGGGCCGCCCTCTCGACCGTCCGCGTCTCGCTGTCCGAGCGACCGCCCGGTCCGGCGCAGTGGTACGACACGCCGGTCTTACAGGCGTTCTCCGAGTCGGTGAACGGCGCGTTCGTCGCCCTCCGGGCGCTCGTCGTCGCCGTCGCCTACGCCGCTCCGTACCTCGTCGTCTTCGGCGGCCTCCTCGCGATTCTCGGGAGCGGGGTGGTGCTCGCCGGCCGCGCCGCCTTCAGGCGACTGACGGACTGACTGCGCGCCGGTCTCTCTTTCGTCGCTCGCGCTTCCTCGCACGCGAGCGTTTTTCCGCGTCCGCGACCATCGTCGAGCCATGCTCTCTCTCGCGTTGGCCGGCAAGCCGAACGCCGGCAAATCGACGTTCTACACGGCCTCGACGCTCGCCGAGGTCGACGTGGCGAACTACCCCTTCACGACTATCGACGCGAACCGCGGCGTCACGCACGCTCGCACCCGCTGTCCCTGTCTCGACCGCGACGAGCGCTGCGGCAACTGCGAGGGCGGCATCCGCTACGTCCCGGTCGAACTCGTCGACGTGGCCGGTCTCGTTCCCGGCGCGCACGAGGGTCGCGGCCTCGGCAACCAGTTCCTCGACGAACTGACGAACGCCGACGCCATCGTCAACGTGGTCGACGCCTCCGGCGGGACGAACGCCGAGGGCGAACCCGTCGAGGTGGGGAGCTTCGACCCCGTCGAGGAGGTCGACTTCATCGAGGAGGAACTCGAACAGTGGCTCGCGGGCATCGTCCACAAGAACTGGGAGTCCGTGGTCCGCAAGTCGCGGTCGCCCGACTTCGACATGGACGACGCCCTCGCCGACCTCCTGACGGGCGTCGGCGCGAGCGAGCACGACATCGCCGCCGTCCTGCGGGACCTCGACTACTCGCCGAACCCAAGGGAGTGGGACGACGCTGACCGGGTCGAACTCGCCCGCGCGATTCGCCAGCGGACCAAGCCAATCGTCCTCGTCGCCAACAAGGTGGATATCGCGCCCCCGGAAAACCTCGAACGACTCGCTGAGACCGGAAAGCCCGTCATCGCCGCCACGGCGGACGGCGAACTCGCGCTCCGGCGGGCCCGCGAGGCGGGCATCATCGACTACCACCCCGGCGACGACGACTTCGAACTCGTCGGCGACGTGAGCGGCGCACAGGAGAAGGGCCTCGAACGCATCCGCGACCTGATGGGCGACCACGGCGGCACCGGGACGCAGGAGGCCATCGACACCGCGGTCTACGACGTGCTCGACCGCATCACGGTCTACCCCGTCCAAAACGAGTCGAAGTGGACCGACGGCACGGGCAACGTCCTCCCCGACGCCTTCCTCCTCCCGCGGGGGTCGACGCCGCGGGACCTCGCGTACGCGGTCCACTCCGACATCGGCGACGGCTACCTCCACGCGGTCGACGCGCGAGCGAAACGCCGCATCGCCGAAGACCACGAACTCGAAGAGGGAGACGTCATCAAAATCGTCTCGACGGCGAAGTAGCTGTCAGCGGTTCGTCTCTTCGTCCCGTTCCTGTTGTCTTCGATTGGTCAGGAATCCGTCTGCTACGCCACACGTCAACTGAATATCGCTATACAGAATTGGATATCCCACGTCACCGATAGTCGACCGAACACGGAACACGGAGTCACGCCGTCAGTTCGACTGTCGCGCGGCTCACGCGTCGAGATTCGCGGCGGAAAACAGCGATTCGTCGCGGGCGGCGGCTCAGAGGTCCTTTGCGACGCGAAGCTCCGTGTCGGTGACCGTCTCGACAGACTCGGCCGGGACCTCGATGTCGTCGCCGTCGGCGTCGCCGAAGCCGAGGCCTTGCACGACTGCCTCGGCGATGTCGGGGTCGGGTTCGACGTATGCGACTTGGGCGTCCGTGTCGACTTCGGTCACGATACCGATCTGTTCGGCCTCCTCGTCCATGAGGAACTTCCCTTCGTCGGCGGTCGAGAGTACTGACATTCGACCAATCGTTGTGCCGGGGTGACATAATATCCTGTGGCCGGCACGAACGCTGATACGCCCTGCCCGCGTACGGGATGCATGACAATCGGTTCACAGGTTTCCGAGGCCGACGCCCGCCGGCTCCCGCTGCCCGAGACGCGGGTGTTGCTCGGCGTCGGGCTGGCGATTGCCCTCGTCGCCGGACTCGTCTTCCGCGTCGTCGGCCAACTCGTGTTGGTTCCCTCTCGCCCGCTGGTCACGGCCGCCGTGTTCGCGCTGACGGTGCCCGCGATGTGGGCGCTCGCGGTCGGGGTCTTCCGGTGGCGCGGGCTGTCCGGCGGCGCGCGGCGGGAGGCCGCGGTGTTGCTCGTCGTCCCCGGCATGCTCGTCGACGCGGTTTCGACGGCGCTGTTCTCGGTCGTCTATCCGAACATGGGCCTCGAATCCGCGGGGCTCTTCGGCGGGCTGTTGCTCTTGGCGTACGCGACGGTGCTGGTCGCGGGCTTCGTCGGTCGGTGACTCGGTTTGCGTCGACGCCCGCCCCGAAGGTTCCCCGCTGGCCCGTGACGTGTGAGCGCCTCAGACGACCGCCTCGTACGCTTCGCCCATGATTTCGATGGCCTCGCGGAGCGACTCGGTATCGGTCGCGTACGACAGGCGGGCGTAGCCGCGGCCGTGCTCGCCGAACGCCTCGCCGGGCACGATAATCACGCCGCGGTCGATACACTCGTCGACGAAGCCCTCGGGGACCTCGGGCATGACGTAGAACGCGCCGCCCGGCGACGGGACGGTGAGGCCGATGTCCTCCAGCCCCTCGACGACGAGGTCGCGGCGCTCGCGGAACGTCTCGGTCATCTCCTCGATGCGGTCCTGCGGGCCGCTGAGCGCGGCCTCGGCGGCGAACTGCGCCGGTGCGGAGGCGCACGCCTGCACGTACTGATGGACGCGGAGCATGCGTTCGACTCGGCGGGTGGAGCCGTACACCCAGCCGAGTCGCCAGCCGGTCATCGAAAACAGCTTCGAGGCCGAGTTGACGACGACGACGTTGTCGGTCTCGGCGAACTCGATGGGCGAGCGGTGTTCGCCCTCGAAGACGGTGTACTCGTACACCTCGTCGGAGATGCAGAGCACGTCGTGTTCGTCGGCGATGCGGGCGAACTCGGCGATATCGTCGGGCGGCGACACCGCGCCCGTCGGGTTGCCGGGGCTGTTGACGACGAACGCCGCGGTGTCGTCGGTGATGGCGTCTTCGACCGCGGCGGGGTCGAGCGTCAGGTCGTCGCGGAGGGGGACCGGAACCGGGTCGCCCCCGGCGAGTTTGGTGAGCGCGTCGTAGGAGACGAAGCCGGGGTCGGGGATGATGACCTCGTCGCCCTCGTTCACGTGCGCCTCGATAGCGATGTGGAGTGCTTCGCTCCCCCCGGCCGTGGCGATGACGTCGTCCGGGTCGAGGTCGACGCCCTGGTCCCGGCGGTGCTTCTCGGCGATGGCCTCGCGGAGGTTCGGGAGGCCCTTGTTCCCCGTGTAGCCGTCGGCCTCGCCGGCCTCGATGGCCTCGATAGCCGCCCGTCGGGCGTGGTCCGGGGCCGGGAAGTCGGGCTGACCCAACCCGAGGTTGATAGCGTCTTCGCCAGCCGCCTCGAACACCTTGCGAATGCCGCTGATGGAGATGCGCTCCACCCGGTCGGAGAAGTGCGTCATATCCTATCCCGTGTCGCCGTTCGGGATAGTTCTTCCCACGCACGGTCGCGGCAGACCCGTCGACTCCGTGACGTGAGCGGCGTCGTTTGTCGGAGGTTACTGCCGCTATCTGGGAGACGTAAGTCTCGGAAAAAACGTATTTCTAACCCGGAACACGGCCGTAATGAGGACTTCAACGACTCTTCGAGTGTCATCTACCGCGTCTATCGTTACCGGGTACGCGCCCGGAATAAGGCGCTGATTCGTAACGAGGGCAATGACAGAGGCACCACGTTCGACGTCGATCAGCCGTAGACGTTTCCTGCAGGGGTCCGGCCTCGCGGCGACCGCCGGCCTCGCGGGCTGTCTCGGCGGGTCCGGCGGGAGCGGGCTGGACGAACTCAACGTCGCCTACATGCCCATCTACCCGGACATGCAGTACTTCGTGATGGAAGAAGAGGAGCTGTTCGACCAGCTTTCGGTCCCGGTGGCGGGCAAGAAGTTCTCCGACGGTCCGAGCATCGTGCAGGCGTCCGCGACGGGCGACTTCGACGTGATGATGTTCGGCATCGTCCCGGCGATGATCGTCATGGACAAGGGCATCCCCGCGAAGATAACCGCGGCGAACATCAAGAACGCGATGGAGATTCTCGCCACCGACGAGTTCGCCGCGCTGTGGGAGGAACACGGCAAGGAGGCCTTCGCCGAGTTCGAGGCGCAGAAGGGCCGCAAGTTCACGTTCGGCACCTTCCCGCCGGGGTCGGTTCCGGACATCCTGCTCCGCTACTGGATTCAGAACACGCTCGGGCTCGACCCCGAAGAGGACGTGAACATCAAGGGCCTCGGCGGCGCGGCCGCGGTCCAGCAGGCGCTCCTCTCGAACAACGTCGACGGCACGAGCATCATGGAACCCGTGCCGACGGTCATCGAGGCCAACGACGCGCCGTTCCAGCCCATCGCGTGGGCGGGCGACTTCATGCCCGGCCAGCCCGCGGCGGTCACGCTCATGCACGACCGCCTCCGGCAGGACAACCGCGACCTCGCCACGGAGTTCGTCGAGCTCCACCGGCAGGCGACGAACTTCGTCGCCGACAGCCCCGACAGCGCCGCCGAGCACGCGAGCTCGGTCATCGGCGAGAGCGCCCTCCCGGTCGAGACCGCCCGCGCGGCGCTCGACTCCCCCGCGTCCGACTTCATCACGGACCCCCACGACATCGAAGGCGGGGCCGAAATCTTCGCCGACTACGCCCAGACGCTCGGGAAGACCGAAGCGCAGTTGAGCATCGACGAGATGTTCGACTACGGTATCTACGACTCGCTATGAGCAACGACGAAGTCGGCGCGGGCGTCACCCTCTCGGAGACCGAGGCGGACGAGCGACTGCTCGACCGACTCGCGGGGTTCTCCTCGGAACAGACGGGGCTCGCCGTCGCCGGCTTCGTCGGCTTCCTCGCCGTCTGGTACGTCGCCGCGCTGTTCCAGCCGACGTATCTCCTCCCGTCGCCCGTCGAGGTGCTCGCGGCGTTCGTCGTCGAACTTACCGCGCCGGCGACGCTGTCGATTCCATTCACCGGCGTGGAACTCCCGGCGACTCGACTGCTGGTCAAACTGATTCAGAGCCTCTACCACTACGTGCCGGGCCTGCTCATCGGGACGTCGCTCGGCGTCTTCGCGGGCGTCGCCATGGGCTGGAACACCCGCGTCGACAGCGTCTTCACGCCCGTCACGCGCCTCCTCCGGCCGATTCCGCCGCTGGCGTGGATCGGCTTCGCCGTCATCTGGCTCGGCGTCAACCATCAGGGCGCGACGTTCATCGTCGCCATCGGCTCGTTCTGGATTAACTTCTACAGCGCCTACGGCGGCGTCGAGGGCGTCTCGGAGGACCTCAAGGAGGTCGCCGCGACCCTCGGCGTCGACGACGACTGGACGATGATTCGGAAGGTCGTCATCCCGGCGGCCAGCCCCTCCATCATGACCGGCATCCGGACGAGCATCGGCCAGTGTTGGATGATCGTCGTCGCGGCCGAACTCATCGTCGGCGTCGGCGTCGGCTACGAGATTCTCAACACGGCGCAGAACCTCGCGATGGACGTGTCGGTCGCCTACATGCTCGTCATCAGCATCGTCTTCCTCGTGAGCGACGGCCTGTTCCGCCGGGTCGAACGGCGGGTCTTGGAGTGGAGAGCATGAGCCGCGATGCGAACGCGGATACGGAAGCGGACACGACCGCGGCCGACCCCGACGAGGCCGCGACGGTCCGCGTCGACTCGCTCGGCAAGACCTACGCGTCCGACCGGCGGACGGTCGAAGCCCTCTCCGGCGTGGAGTTCGCCGTCGAGGACGGCGAGTTCGTCTGTATCGTCGGCCCCTCGGGGTGCGGCAAGACGACGCTGTTCCGCATCATCGCCGGCCTCGAAGCCGCCACGACGGGCGCGGTCACCCTCGACGGCTCGCCCGTCACCGGTCCCGGCACCGACCGCGGGATGGTGTTCCAGGAGTACGGGCTGTTCCCGTGGCGGACCGTCGCCGAGAACGTCGCCTTCGGCCTCGAAGAACAGGGCGTCGAGGAGCCCGAACGCTCGGAACGAGTGACCGAAATGCTCGAACTCGTCGGCCTCGACGGCTTCGCCGACGCCTACCCGAAAGAGCTGTCCGGCGGGATGAAACAGCGCGTCGGCATCGCCCGCGCGCTCGCGGTCGACCCCGAACTCCTCCTCATGGACGAGCCGTTCGGCGCGGTCGACGCCCAGACCCGCGACATGCTCCACGGCGAACTGCTCGACATCTGGACGGAGACGGACAAGACGGTGCTGTTCGTCACCCACGACGTGGAAGAGGCCGTCACCCTCGCCGACCGCGTGGTCGTCATGGCCGCGAATCCGGGTCGCGTCCGCGAAATCGTCTCGGTCGATATCGACCGCCCGCGCGAGCGGACCGAAAGCGAATTCGCGGAATACGTCGAGCGGATTCGCGGGCTGATAGGCGAGTAAGTTTTTCATCCTCGATTCGGTACCTCGGTTTATGATATCTAGACGACAGGTCATCGCTGGCGCAGTCGTCGGACTCGGTGGTATTGGCCTCGTCGGAAACGCGGTGTATCAGGAACACAGGCCGAAGCTGTTGCTCTCGGTGATGAACTTCCACGACCGACCGCACTCCTTGACCGTGCAACTCGTTCGCCGAGGCGCCGACGAGTGGAGCGAAGGACTCGCATGGATGGAGTATATCGACATCGAGGCGCAACCTGAAGACGGAGACGTTCCGAGACTGAATTTTCCGGCAGTTGCTCCCGCTCGGCCGTACATCGTCCGCATCGAAGCCCAGAGCCACAATATTGGCGACCGAGAGTTCACGTACCTGCCCGACTGTTCTGGGTACGACTCACCAACCCCCGGACTGTACATCGTCATCTCCACGGAGGGGGAGATTAAACTCAAAGGGACCGGGTGTAGCGACGATTCTGTCTGGTACTGAACTACTCCCGCGCCGCTCGCAACTCGTCGATGTGCGCGTCGATGACCGACAGCGTCGCGTCGGCGTCGACGTAGCCCTTCTCGTACTCCTTCATCGCGCTGTTGTAGTCGCTGAGGAACTGTGCGACCGCGTCGTCGAGGTCGTCGCTCATACACGTCCGTAGCCCCGCCATCGGATTTGAACCTTCGGCCCGAGGACGGCGTCCCCCGGCGGCCGACGGGGAACCCAAACTGAGGACCGTCGATTTATCACCGCGCCCCGCCAACGCGCCGGTAGTGACGACCCTCCGCTTCGAGGACGGAACGATTCACCTCGCCACCGACGTCGATATCTCGATTCCCGGCGTCGAAGCCGACCCCCGAAGCGGCGGCTATCGCGCCCCGGCGATTCGGTACGCCGCGGTTCGGGACGCGCTCGACGCGGCCGGCGTCGACTACGACGACCGGGTCGCGGCCGCCCTTGACGCCCCCCTCTCGCTTTCGACCACGTACGACCTCCGCGACTACCAGCGGGCCGCCCTCGACGCGTGGCTCGATGCAGACGCAGCGGGCGTCGTGGAACTGCCGACCGGCGCGGGCAAGACGGTGCTCGCGGTCGCCGCGATGGTCGCCCGCTCGGTGCCGACGCTCGTCGTCGTGCCGACCATCGATTTGCAGGACCAGTGGATACGCGAACTCGAAACCGAGTTCGACGTGCCGGTCGGCCGGTTCGGCGGCGGCGAACAGACGCAGGAGGCCATCACGGTCTCGACGTACGACTCGGCGTACCTCCGCGCCGACGGCGTGGGCGGCGACTTCGGCCTCGTCGTCTTCGACGAGGTGCATCACCTCGGCGGCGAGGGCTACCAGGACATCCCGCGATTTCTGGCGGCCCCCGCTCGCCTCGGTCTGACGGCGACGTTCGAGCGCCCCGACGGCGCACACGAGCGCGTGGAGGAACTCGTCGGCCCGCGGGTGTACCGCCTCGACGTGGACGACTTGGCGGGCGACCACCTCGCGGACTACGAGGTCCGCCGCATCGAGGTGGAACTCACGGCCGACGAGCGCGAGACGTACGACGAGGCACAGGAGACGTTCGTGAACTACCTGCGCACCTCGGGGCTGTCGATGCAGTCGGGGAGCGACTACCAGAAGCTCGTGATGCGGTCGGGCAACGACCCGCGGGCCCGGGAGGCGCTTCTCGCCAAGCAGCGCGCCCGCGACGTGATGATGAACTCGGAGGCGAAGGTGGACAAACTGGCCCGGTTGCTCGCGCGGCACCGCGAGGACCGCGTCATCGTCTTCACCGCCTCGACCGACCTCGTCTACCGCATCTCACGGCGCTTCCTCGTCCCGCCGATAACGAACGAGACCGGCACGAAAGAGCGGCGCGAAACCCTCGCTCGCTTCCGCGACGGCACCTACGACACCGTCGTCGCGGCCAACGTGCTCGACGAGGGCGTGGACGTGCCCGACGCCAACGTCGGCATCCTGCTTTCTGGGTCGGGGTCGGAACGCGAGTTCACCCAGCGGCTCGGCCGCATCCTCCGGCCGAAGGCCGACGGCGCGACCGCGACGCTCTACGAACTCGTGAGCGTCGAGACGGCGGAAGAACGGGTCGCCGCCCGGCGTCGGTGACCACGGGAAACTCCTCTCAGACCAGCGAGACGTTCAGGTCGCCGTCTTCTCTGAAAGCGTCGAACTCGAACTCGAACTCGACTGCGAAGTCGGCGCTCCCGCCGGCCGGGACGGCGAGTTCCTGCGACCGCGTCGACCGTTCGCCGCCGACGGTGACGCGGACTTCGACCGTGGTGAGCCGCTCTGCCCCGCCGTCGTTGAGGACCGACCCGAAGACCCGGAGGCGGCCGTCGTCGGTCGCCTCGTAGTCGATATCGTCGATGCGGACCGGGGAGACCTCGGGCGTGTCTCGGGGGTCGCCCGCCGGTTCCTCGGGCGGGTTTCGCGGTCCCGTCGCGCCCGGAAGCGAGCCGAGACAGCCCGACGACAGGCCGACCGCGACCAGTCCGAGGAGGCGTCGTCGCTCCATACGGTGGCGTCCGCCGCGGGCGCAATGAACCTTGTCGTCCGCAGCGTGGCCGGCTCACTTCCGCCGCCCGAGTCGCTTTTGTCCCGCGGCCCCCTCGTGGCGAGCGTGCTGACGAAGGACCTGCTTCGCGTGTCGCGGGCGGGCGGCGGCTATCACCCGCAGTTCGCCGACCGGGGGAACCGCCCGCTGGCCGCGAAGGCCATCGGCGTCTTCCGGCGACACGTCGGCGACGCGCGGGCCGACCTCGACGACGCCCTCGCCGACCTCGAAGCCGAGGCCGACGACTTCAAACTCGCCCGCGGCTTCGCGTCGCTCCTCGACCGCGAGGCGGTGTTCGAGACGGCGGCTCCCCTGCCACCCGTCCGCGCCCGCCGCGCCGCGTTCGAGGCCGCGATGGCGGTCGGCGGCGTGACGACGCCCGACGAGCGAGCCGCGGCGCTCGACCGCGCGGCGTCCTCGCTCGGGTCGTCGCCCGAGGCGGTCGACGCGTCGCTCACGGCCGACCGCGAGGTCGAAAAGGTGCTTTCCGAGTTCGACCCGCGGTGGACGCCCGACGAACTGCTCGCGCAGTACAACCTTTCGCTCGCCCAGACAGCCCTGTTCGACGCGACCGAGATCCGGGTCCGAAGCTCCGACCCGAAGGCCGTCGTCTCGGCGGTCAAGCGCCTCCGCCTGATGTACGAGGTCCGGAAGACCGATGCCGGCCGCGAGGTCGTCGTCACCGGCCCAGACGCGCTCTTTCAGCGAACCCGGCGGTACGGAACCGCCTTCGCCCGCCTGCTCCGGTCGGTCGCCACCGCCGGCGACTGGCGACTCGCGGCGACCATCGACGACCGCGGGACCGACCGCGAGCTGACGCTCACGAGCGACGACGTGTCGGTCCCCGGCGTCGAGCCGATGGCGGAACCCGGCTTCGACAGCGGCGTGGAGGCCGACTTCGCCGCCCGCTTCCGCGGCCTCGACCTCGACTGGTCGCTCGTCCGGGAGCCGGAACCGCTCGAAACGGGGACGAGCGTGATGATTCCCGACTTCGCGTTCGACTACGCCCACGCCGACTTCCGCGTCTTCTTCGAGATTATGGGCTTTTGGACGCCCGAGTACGTCGAGAAGAAACTGGGCCAACTCGCCGACGTGGAGGACGTGGAACTCGTCGTCGCCGTGGACGACTCGCTCGGCGTCGGCGAGGAAATCGCCGCCCGCGACCACCGCGCCGTCCCGTACGCCGGCTCCGTGCGCGTGAAGGACGTGGTCGACGTGCTGCGCGACTACGAATCCGACCTCGTCGCCGACGCGGCCTCGTCGCTTCCCGGTGAACTCGCGCCGGACGCCGACGTGGTGACCCTGTCCGACCTCGCGGCCGCCCGCGGCGTCTCGGTCGACGCCCTCGACGACGTGGCCTTCCCGGAACACGAACTCGTCGGGCGGACCCTTGTTCGGCCCGCCGTCCTCGACGCGCTCGCCGGGGAAGTCGAGGCGGGGATGTCGCTGTCGGCGGTCGAATCCGTCCTCGACGACCGCGGCCTCGACGACGCGAGCGCGGTCCTCTCGCGGCTCGGCTACCGGGTCGAGTGGGAGGGGCTGACCGGCGGGACGGTCAGAGAGAAGTAGAGAGACGTCGCGTCGGGGGACGAACCCGAACGGCTCAGTCGAGTTTGACGAGGTCTTCCTGCCGACCCTTGGGGACGGTCGACCGGAGTTCCCCGTGGAGGTAGAGGCCGACGCCGAGGGGTTCGAGTTCGCCGGCGATTTCGTGGGCGGCGGTGAGGTAGCCCCAGTCGCCCTCCCACCGGTCGAGCTGTTGGTCGTGGCCGTCGACGAACGCCTTCGCCTCGCCCGGGCTCAGTTCGACGACGTTCTTCGTCGCGTCGCCGCAGAATCGCTGGACTGCGTTGGTCGAGGGCTTCCAGTGGCGCTGGCGGGTCCGCAGGATACGCATCCCGAGCCCCTCGACTTCGATGGGGTCGACGACCTCGCCGTGGAACGCCCAAATCTTGCCCGCGCCTTTCTCCCAGAACGTGTAGCCGTCGAAGGCGGCGGGGTCGACGCCGAACCGCTCGTCCCACCAGTCGACGACCTCCTCGCGGGAGGGCCGACCCTCGACGACGCGGTCGTCGGCCGTTGGCGGCAGGCGGTCGAACTGCTGGCCCCAGTTCTCGTCGGGAGCGGTGTCGTCGCTCATGCGTTCACCTCCAGTTTGGCGGTGAAGAAGCCGCCCGTGTCGTTGTGGTGCGGGTAGACGCGACGGGCCTTGGTCACCGACGGGTCGTACTCGTCGCCCTCCCACTCGGTGATGCCGGGTGCGGTCTCGAAGCCGTCGGGGACGTCCCACTCGACGACCTCGCAGTCCTCCCGTTCGAGGACGAAGTCGAGGATGGCCTCGTTCTCCTCGGGCGCGAAGGTACACGTGGAGTAGACGACGGTGCCGCCGGCTTTCGTCACCTGCACGGCGCGCCGGAGGATGCCCTTCTGGATGCCGGCGACGCTCTTGACGTGGTTCATCGTCCACTCGTCGAGCACGTCGGGGTTCTTCCGGCAGGTGCCCTCGCAGGAACACGGCGCGTCCACGAGGACGCGGTCGAACTGCTCGAACGACCCGGACTTCTCCGGGGTCCGCTCCCCGTAGGGCTTCATCGAGAAGTTGCGGGCGTCCTGATTCGACACGACGAGGTTCGTCACGCCGAGGCGCTCGGCGTTGTGGCGGAGCGCCGACAGCCGACCGAGGTTGTTGTCGTTGCCGACGAGGACGCCCTCGTCGTCCATCATGGCGGCGATTTGGGTCGTCTTCGACCCCGGCGCGGCGCAGGTGTCCCACACCCGTTCGCCCGGTTGCGGGTCGAGGGCGATAGCCGGGAGCGCCGACACCTCCTCTTGGCCGTGGAGCCAGCCGTGGAAGTACGGCCAGTTCGTCCCCGGACTGCTGTCTTCGAGCTTGAGAATGCCGGGGTGCCAGTCGGTCGATTCGTAGGCGACGCCTTCGTCGTCGAGCGCCTCGCGGGCGCGCGCCACCGTCGTCTTGATGGTGTTGACGCGGACGACGGAGGGAAGCGGCCGCTCGCAGGCCGCGAAAAAGGCCTCCTCGTCGTCCACGAGCGGCGCGTACCGCTGGAGCGGGTTCATGACACTCGATTCCGCGGGGGCGCGCTTGTCGGTTTCGGAGTCGCCGGGGACGCGTCGGCACTCGCCCGTCGGATTTACCTCGCCCGGGCGACCATGTTCACGTATGGCACGCATTCGCGTCCTCGCGGAAGAACTCACCGACGAACTGGAGTCGCCGACGCTGGTCGAAGGGCTGCCGGGCGTGGGGCTGGTCGGCAAAATCGCGGCCGACCACCTCGTGGAGGCCTTCGACATGACCCACTACGCGGACGTGTTCTGCGAGGGCGTCCCGAAGGTGGCGGTCTACATGGAGGACGACCCGGCGTTGCACCCGCCGGTCAGGCTCTACGCCGACGCGGAGCGGGACCTGCTCGTCCTCCAGAGCGACATACCCATCCGCCCCGAAGCGGCGACCGAACTCGCCACCTGTCTCGGCCCGTGGTTCGAAGACCTCGACGTGCTTCCCGTGTTCCTCTCGGGCATCGCCCGCGAGAAGTCCGAGGACGCGCCCGCGCTCTACGGCGTCGGCACCGACGGCGCGAAGTCGCGGCTCGAAGCCGCCGGTATCGGGCGTCCGACGGAGACCGGCCTCGTCTCGGGGCCGACGGGCGCGCTCCTGAGCAACGCCGTCTCGGTCGGCCGTCCGGCGCTCGCGCTGGTCGTCGAGTCGGACCCGCAGTTCCCGGACCCGGAGGCCGCCCGCGTCGTCATCAAACGCGGCCTCGAACCGCTCGTCGGCATCGAGGTCCCGGTGGACGACCTCGTGAACAGCGCCACCGAGATACGGCAGGCCAAAGAGCAGTTGGCCCGGCGGATGCAGCAGTCCGACGAGGAGAGCACGCAGGCGCGGCCGCTCGGGATGTACCAGTAAGCGGCGCTGGCCGTCGGTCGCGGGGGGTCCCGGCCCGCGCGACCGCTCCGCCCTGAGAAGCGTTTCGGCCGACCCGCAGTCTACACGTTTAAGCCGCGTCGGCCACTTCTCCCGCCCATGAGCGACGACCCTGCCGAGTCGGTCACGGACGCGAACGCAGAATCCGAGACTGACGCGGCATCCGACGCAGCGGCGCAGGCGGCCGAAGACGCGGCGACGGACGCCGACGGCGAGGCGTCGAGCGCCGAGTCGGCGGCCGAGCAATCCGACGCGGCGGGCGACGGCCCGACCGTCGCCGACCGCGTCGCCGAGTACGACGACGACCTCGCGGCCGAGGTCGCGGCGCTCGAAGCCCGCGTCGCCGACCTCGAAGCCGAGCGCGACGAGGCTGAGGCGACGGCCGAGGAACTCCAGTCCCGTCTCAAGCACACGCAGGCGGACTTCCAGAACTACAAGAAGCGCGCGAAGAAGCGGCAGTCCCAAATCAAAGAGCGCGCCACCGAGGACTTCGTCGAGCGCGTCGTCACCGTCCGCGACAACCTCGTTCGCGCGCTCGACCAGGACGACGACGCCGACATCCGCGGCGGCCTCGAATCGACGCTCAAGGAGTTCGACCGCATCCTCGAAGACGAGAACGTCGACGTCATCGACCCCGAACCGGGGACCGACGTCGACCCGACCCGCCACGAGGTGATGATGCGCGTCGACAGCGACCAACCGGCGGACACCGTCGCCGACGTGTTCCAGCCCGGCTACGAGATGGCAGACAAGGTCATCCGCGCCGCCCAAATCACGGTCAGTAAAGGCGAATAGCGCGACGGACGCGGGGCGCTCGCCGTCGTCGAGGCGGTTTCGCCTCTCCCCGACCGGCGAGGACTTTTGTTCTCACCTCGCAATCACTACGCCATGCGACTTCGTTCCCGTCGGCGACGGCCGACCGTGCGCGTCACCCAACACGGCGACCCCGGCGACGACGACCTGCTTTTCGTCCTCGGGTGGGGCAACGAGCCGGGTCACCGGAGCGTCGAGTGGCTCCTCGACCGCCTCACCTACGAGGGGTATCACGTCCACGCCGTCGAACTTCCGACGAACGGCTGGGAGTTCGAGCGCCAGTACGTCAATCCGGTCCGGGCGTACGCGGTCGACCGCGACATCGACCTCGTCCTCAGCCACAGCACCGGCGGCCTCGTCGCCGCCCACCTCGATCTCGCGGTCCGGAACGTCTTCTTGAGCCCGTGGTGGGGAACCGCGGTGTCGGGGGTCGCCACCGTCCTTTTGCCCCTCCTCAGGCGACTGCCGACGACCAAACCCGTCGTCCCGTCCGGCATCTCCCGCGAGGACCTCGGCGAACTGAAACTCGCGGCCGAACTGGCCGACGCGCCGGCCAACGCCTCGCCCGCGTTCCTTCGCATGGTTCACGGCGCACAGGAGTCGCTGCCGCCGTTCCGCCCCGACGACGTGGTGTTCGTTTCGCTTTCGGACCGGGTCGTGGACGTTCGCGCAATCGGCGACCGGACGCCGGCGTCGAACCTCGTTCCGTACGACGGCGGCCACGAGTTCTTCGCCAGCGAGGGCAGAGAGCGGACGCTCTCGACGGTGCTCGACGCCCTCGACGGGGTCGACGCGTCGTCGCTCAGATCGGACGGCGCTGACGAATCCGACTCGGTCGACGGAACCGAGCGCCCTCAGCCGACCGACTGACGCTCCACGGGGTCGCGCAGTCGGTCGCCGACCGGATGCGGGGTCGCCGCCGGGCGACCACGCTCGGAGTCGTCGCCGCGACGCGGTCGGCGGTTCTACATAAATCGACCGACCTGTTTCGACGCGAGAATGAGAAATCGCACGACGGCGTCGACCTTTGTGTGCGCCGTGTGTCGCAGTATCTAGTAACCTTTAACCGGCAAAAGACGGTATTTGCGGGCAAGATGGCGAGCAACAAGATTCTGGGTATCGACCTCGGCACCACGAACAGCGCGTTCGCGGTGATGGAGGGCGGCGACCCGGAGATCATCGTGAACGCAGAAGGCGACCGAACCACCCCCTCCGTCGTCGCGTTCACCGACGACGGTGAGCGGTTGGTCGGCAAGCCGGCGAAGAACCAGGCCATCCAGAACCCGGAGCGCACGATTCGGTCCATCAAGCGCCACATGGGCGAGGACGGCTACTCCGTCGACATCGAGGGCGAGGAGTACACGCCGGAGCAGATTTCGGCGATGATTCTCCAGAAGATCAAGCGCGACGCCGAGGACTACCTCGGCGACGAACTGCAGAAGGCCGTCATCACCGTCCCCGCGTACTTCAACGACAAGCAGCGGCAGGCGACGAAGGACGCCGGCGAAATCGCGGGTCTCGACGTCGAGCGCATCGTCAACGAGCCGACCGCCGCGTCGATGGCCTACGGCCTCGACGACGAGTCGAACCAGACCGTGCTCGTCTACGACCTCGGCGGCGGCACGTTCGACGTGTCCGTCCTCGACCTCGGCGGCGGCGTCTACGAAGTGGTCGCCACGAACGGGGACAACGACCTCGGTGGCGACGACTGGGACGAGGCCATCATCGACTGGCTCGCCACCGAGTTCAAGAACGACCACGGCATCGACCTCCGCGAGGACCGACAGGCCCTCCAGCGTCTCAAGGACGCGGCCGAGGAAGCCAAAATCGAGCTCTCCTCGCGCAAGGAGACGACCATCAACCTCCCCTTTATCACGGCGACGGACTCCGGCCCGGTCCACCTCGAATACGACCTGACCCGCGCGAAGTTCGAGTCGCTCACCGCAGACCTCATCGACCGGACGGTCGAGCCGACCGAGCAGGCGCTCGAAGACGCCGGCTACGACAAAGGCGACATCGACGACGTCATCCTCGTCGGCGGTTCCACCCGGATGCCGCAGGTCCTCGACAAGGTCGAGGAACTGCTCGGCTCCGAGCCGAAGAAGTCCGTCAACCCCGACGAGGCCGTCGCGCTCGGCGCGGCCATCCAGGGTGGCGTCCTCGGCGGCGAGGTCGACGACATCGTCCTCCTCGACGTGACGCCGCTGTCGCTCGGTATCGAGGTCAAAGGCGGCCTCTTCGAGCGCCTCATCGAGAAGAACACGACGATTCCGACCGAGGAGTCGAAGATTTTCACCACCGCGGCCGACAACCAGACGACGGTGCAGGTCCGCGTCTTCCAGGGCGAACGCGAGATGGCCGAGGACAACGAACTCCTCGGCGAGTTCACGCTCTCCGGCATCCCGCCGGCCCCCGCGGGCACCCCGCAGATCGAAGTCGGCTTCAACATCGACGAGAACGGCATCGTCAACGTCTCCGCCGAGGACAAGGGCTCCGGCAACGCCGAGTCCATCACCATCGAGGGCGGCGCGGGCCTCTCCGACGACGAAATCGACCGCATGCAGCAGGAGGCCGAACAGCACGCCGAAGAGGACAAAGAGCGCCGCCGCGCCGTCGAGGCCAGAAACGAGGCCGAGGGCGCGGTCCAGCGCGCCGAAACCCTCCTCGAAGAGAACGAGGAGAACGTCGACGACGAACTCCGCGCCGACATCGAGGCGGCCATCGAGGACGTCGAAGCGGTCCTCGAAGACGACGACGCCTCCACGGACGAACTCGAAGACGTGACCGAAGAGCTCTCGAAGGAGCTGCAGGAGATCGGCAAGCGCATGTACGAACAGCAGGCGCAGGCCGGCGGCCCCGGCGGCGCTGGTGCGGGCGCGGCCGGCGGCCCCGGCGGTGCTGACCCCGAGGACTTCGTCGACGCCGACGCGGACTTCGACGAGGACGCCGAGGGCGACGAGGACAACTAACCACCGGCTGACGCTCGCGCTCGCCGAGGGACTCGACGCCGGCGGTCGAATCCGGGCGAAACCCCCGGTTTGACCCCGCTCGCGCTCGCCGCGATACGAGAGACGGACTTTTCAAATACCTTCACCGGCTACAAGAGAGCAACCGATGAGCGAGGACTTCTACGACGTACTCGGGGTCTCGCGGGACGCCTCGAAAGACGAAATCAAGAACGCGTACCGCAAGAAGGCCGCGAAGTACCACCCCGACGTTTCCGACGAGGACGACGCCGAGGAGAAGTTCAAGAAAGTCCAGAAGGCCAAGGAGGTGCTCACGGACGACGAGAAGCGGCAGATGTACGACCAAGTCGGCCACGAGCGCTTCCAGCAGTCCCAGAAACGCGGCGGCGGTGGCGGCGGCCGCGGACAGGGCAACCCCTTCGGCGGCGGCGGCAACCCGTTCGGCGGCATGGGCGGCGGTGGCGGCGGCTTCGAGGACATCTTCAACAACCTCTTCAACGGCGGTGCGGGCGGCCAACAGCGCAACCGTCCCCAGCAGGGCCGCGACGTGGCCCAGCGCATCTCTATCGACCTCGAAGACGCCTACCACGGCGTCGAGCGCGACGTGACGATTCGCCGCCGCGAGGTCTGTCCCGAGTGCGACGGCGAGGGCCACCCCGACGACGCGGAGGTGAACACCTGTTCGGAGTGTAACGGCTCGGGCCAGCAGACGACGGTCCAGCAGACTCCCTTCGGCCGCGTCCAGCAGACGACGACCTGTCGCGCCTGCGGCGGCGAGGGCGAGACGTACAGCGAGGACTGTTCTGAGTGCCGCGGGAGCGGCCGCGTCCGCCGCACCCGCGACGTGACCATCACCATCCCCGCCGGCTTCCGCGACGGCCAGCGCCTCCGCTACCGCGGCGAGGGCGAACCCGGCGAGAACGGCGGTCCCAACGGCGACCTGTTCGTCGAGGTCACCGTCCGCGACCACGAGGAGTTCGAGCGCGAGGGCGACGACCTCCGCTACACCCATCCCATCTCCTTCCCGCAGGCCGTCTTCGGCGCGACCGTCGAGGTGCCGACGCTCGACGGCGAGGAGGAACTGAAGGTGCCCGCGGGCACCCAAAGTGGGTCGACGTTCACCGTCTCCGGCGCGGGGATGCCCCACCTCGACGGCCGGGGCCACGGCGACCTGCACGTCGAGGTTCACGTCGTCACGCCCGAAGACCTCAACAAGGAACAGCGCGAGGCGCTCAAGGAGTTCGCCGAGGCCGGCGGCGAGGAGGTCAAAGAGGGCCTCTTCCAGAAACTGAAGAACTCGCTGTAACGGATTTCCGGCACCACCACGCTCTCTTGTCCGGCGGCCGTCAGCTCAAGCGATGTCCTACACGAAAGCGAACTACGAGGACGTAGACGCGGTCGGCGGCGGCCTCCACTTCCTGCGAGACGAACTCGACTGCGTCGAACTCGGCTTCAGCGTGTTAGAGACCGACCCCGACTGGTCCGGCAAGCCCCACGACCACGCCGAACAGGGCCACGAGGAGGTGTACTACCTCGTCTCCGGCGGGGCCACGCTCGTCGTCGACGACAAGGAACTCGACCTCGAACCCGGTGACGCCGTGCGCGTCTCGCCCGAGGACACCCGCGAACTCCGCAACGGTTCCGAGGAGAGCACGTTCGTCATCGCGGGCGCGCCCTGAGTCGAATCGGGGCCCGGACGACGCCGTTTTCCCGCCGCGTTCTCGAACCGCGAGAGCGCCTCGGGGCCTTTTTTCGCGCCGCCGCCCTACGGCCGGCTATGGACGTCATCGGCGACCTCATGGCCCGCGACCGGCGGAGCGACCGACTCGCCCTCCGAGTCGACGGTCCCGGCCGGACCTACACGTACCACGACCTCATCACGACCTCGTACAAGGCCGGGAACGTGCTTCGCTACCTCGGCGTTCGCAAGGGCGCTCGGGTCGCGGTCGACCCGGTGTCGCTTCCCGAACCGCTGTTGACGTTCCTCGGGGCGGCCCAACTCGGCGCGGTGACGGCGTTCGACCCCGCGGTCGAGGCGCGGGCGACCGTGGTCGCCGTCGCCCGCGAGTCCGAGTTCGACGACCTGCCGCCGGGGCAGAAACTCGCCGTCTTCGGCGGCCCGCCGAGTTCGCCCGCGACGACCCACTGGGAACAGGAGGTCTGGAGCGAGAACCCCGCGGTCCACCCGGAAGTCGTCGCGCCCGACGACCCGGCGCTCGTCGCCGACGACCGCGAGTTCGCCCACGGCGACCTGCTCGACGCGGCCCGCAAGGTCGTCGCCGACTTCGACCTCGAAGCGGACGACGCGGTCGCGGTCCGGTCGTCGCTGTCTCACCCGGGAACGGTCGTCGCCGGCGTGCTGGCTCCGTTACTCGCAGGCGGGACGATTCAAATTCCCGCGGGCGACGAGGCGGTCGAGGCGGCGCTCTCGGTCGGCGACGGGGGTCCCGAGTCGGTCGCGGTCGCGCCCGACGACGCGTTGTGAGTCCTTGCGACGGCCGTCGCGTCCTCACGACGCCTGTTCTATCTTCTCCAGCGATTCGGGATTCTCGATACTGCTCATGTCGCCGAGGTCCTCGCCCGCGTAAATCGAGGCGATGGCGCGGCGGATAATCTTCCCCGACTGCGTCTTCGGGAACTCGTCGACGAACAGTATCTCGCGCGGGCGGAACGGCTTGCCCAACTCCTCGCCGACGACGCCGCGAAGCTCCTCGCGGAGGTCGTCGCTTTCCGCAACGCCGTCTTCGAGGACGACGTAGGCGACGACGGCGGTCCCGGTGGTGTCGTCGGAGACGCCGACCGCGGCGGCTTGGTTCACCGCGTCGTGTTCGATGAGCGCGCCTTCGACCTCGGCGGGGCCGACCTTGCGGCCGGCCACGTTGAGGGCGTCGTCGGCGCGGCCGTGCAGGAACCAGAAGCCGTCTTCGTCTTTCTGCGCCCAGTCGCCGTGGTCCCAGAGGTCGTCCCACGACGACCAGTAGGTGTCGAGATAGCGCTCGTCGCCCTCCCAGAGGCTCTTGGTCATCGACGGGCAGGAGTCGCGGGCGACGAGGAACCCGCGTTCGTGGGTGTCGGCGATGGACTCGCCCGTCGAGTCCACGATGTCGATGTCCATTCCGAGGCCGGGGCCGCCGAGCGAGCAGGGCTTGAGCGGCTGGGTCGGCATCGGCATGAGGAAACAGCCGCAGATTTCGGTGCCGCCGGAGATGTTGATGATGGGTGCCTCGCCGCCGCCGACGTGCTCGTAGAACCACATCCACGACTCGGGGTCCCACGGCTCGCCGGTCGACCCGAGGAGCCGCAGGCTCGACAGGTCGTGTTTCTCGACCTCCTCGTCGCCGTACTTTCGCAGGGCGCGGACGGCCGTCGGCGAGATGCCGAAGGTGGTGATGCGGTGGCGCTCTATCATGTCCCAGAAGCGGTCCGGTTCCGGGTAGTCGGGCGCGCCCTCGTACATGAAGATGGTGCCGGCGAACGTGTGGTTCCCGATGAGCGTCCACGGGCCCATCATCCAGCCGATGTCGGAGACCCAGAAGAAGCGGTCTTCGGGCTTCTGGTCGAAGCCGAAGTGAATCTCCTTGGCGGTCTGCAGCTGGACGCCCGCGTGGGTGTGGACGATGCCCTTCGGCTTGCCGGTCGTCCCCGAGGAGTACAGCAACATCGACTCGGCGTCCGACGGGAGCGGTTTCGTCTCGTACTCGGGGTCGGCCTCGCCGACGGTGTCGTCCCACCACTCGTCGCGGCCCTCGGTCCACGGCACGTCGGCGGCGTCGGTTCCGCCGTCGTCGCCGTCGCCCTCGTCCCCGAACCGCCGGTAGACGACGACGTTCTCGACGCAGCCCGCTTCGTCCATCGCCTCGTCTGCGGTCGGCTTCAGTCGGACCTCGGAGCCGCGGCGGTAGAAGCCGTCGGCGGTGAAAAGCACCGAGCACTCGGGGTCTTCGAGGCGGGTCGCCGTGGCGTCGACGCCGAACCCGGAGAAGATGGGAACCGCGATGGCCCCGACCTTGAAACAGCCGTAGAGGATGGAGATGACCTCGGGGACCATCGGCATGTAGAGGCCGACGGTGTCGCCGGTCTCGACGCCGTACGATTCGAGGACGTTGGCGACGCGGTTGGCCTCGCGGTAGAGGTCGTGGTAGGTCCGCTGGACGACCTCGCCGTCTTCGCCCTCCCAGATGCAGGCGACGCGGTTCCGGTTCCCGGAGCCGACCGCGGCGTGGCGGTCGAGGGTGTTGTGGGCGACGTTGAGTTCGCCGCCGGGGTACCAGCGGGAGAACTGCGGCCCCTCCGAATCGTCGCGGATCGCGTCGTACGCCTCGTAGAAGTCGATGTCGAGGTAGTCGACGAGTTCGTCCCAGAACCACTCGACGCCCGAGGCACCGACGCCCGGAATCTCGGTCGTCGTCCGCTCGATGAGTTCGTCGTAGTCCTCGATGTCGTGTTCCCGCATGAAGCGGGTGACGTTGGCGTCCTCGACGAACGCCGGGTCCGGTTCGTGTACCACGGTGTCGGTGTCGGGCACGTCCATGAATCGAGGTACCGCGACCGCGACCATGAATCTTTACCGTTCTTTCGTTGAGTTCGCCGGACGCGGCGGGAATCGGCGACCCGGCCCGAGGCGTTTTTGTCGCGCGGTGTGCTACTGATAGGCATGTACGTCCGAGACGCGAAGAACCGAGACGAGGTCTGGTTGCTCGACTCGCTGGAGGAACTCGGACTCGACGACGGCTCCTTCCGCTCCCGCGATTACGTGATTGCGCTCGACGAGGAGTCCGGCGAGAAGGCTGGCTTCGGGCGCATCCGGGTCCACAAGGCCGACGAGCCGTTCTGCGAGGTCACCTGCGTCGGCGTCTCGGAGCGGTGGCGCGGACAGGGCGTCGGGGCGCACGTCGTCGAGCGACTGGTCGACCGCGCCGCGGCCGAGGGGTTCGACACCGTCTACGGCTTCACCGCCGACCACGGCTACTGCGCGCAGTTCGGCTTCGAGGCGGTCGACGCCGAGGACCTCCCGGCGGGGCCGCGACAGCGACTCGACGGAGTCAGAGAGGCCGACGGCGACGCCATCGCGCTCCGACTCGACCGCGAGGCGTTCTCGATGCCCGAGCGACTCCGCGAGCGGTTCAAAGCCGCCGCACCCGCGAGCGCCGGGGACGCCGAACCGGAACTGACCGCCGAGGACTTCGGCTACGACGAGGAGACGCCGACGAAGTACTCCACGAACCTGCGGCGCTGACCCCCCGCTGAGCCGGGTCCGACTCAGGTCCGGTCGTCGAGGAAGTCGGTGCTGAAGACGATCCAGGTCAGCACGCTACAGAACAGAATCGGCGGGAGGATGGCGAAGCCCCAGAGCGGTTCGAGCCCCTGTAGGAGGATGAGTACCACGTCGGCCAGCCCGAGCGCGAGGAACGGTGCGGTCGCCAGCGCGGCGCGCTTTCGGTTCTTTCCGCCCGTGTCCTCCGGGAGTTGGCCGGGGGCGGCGTCGCCGGCCGAGGCGTCCGAGGTCGAGGTCGACGAGGGCGCGTCCATGCGGGTCCGTCGGGGCCGGACGAGCAAAAGCGGTCCGCCTTGCGGTCGCGGTTCCCCGACTGATAGGGCGTTTCGCCGCGGCGCGAACCGCCGTTTTACCGGGCGTTCTCCACGCGCGAGGCGTACTCGACGAGCGCGAACAGCGCCGCGAGGAGGACGGCCGAGAGCACCATTCCGTAGAGGCTGAACGCGAGCGGACTGGTCGGCAGCGGGAGGACGCCGAACAGCGATATCTCGGCGGCGACTTGGCCGCCGTTCTCGCCGATGAAGACGCCGAGGACGCCCGAGATGACTACGACGCTCGCGCCGACGAGGAGCAGGATTCGTCGTCCGCCGGATGTGTCGTTCACGACGCGGCGTTAGGGCCGCGCCGTATAGTCGCTTGCGGGACGATTCGATGGGAGGTGGCCACGGAGCCGACCCCGTCCGTCGACCGCCGGACCGACAGTCTCGGAGAGCCGAACGAACTAAGCCACCCCACGCGAATGAGCGCCCAATGCCCGAAGCACTCGTCGAACGCGCCCGCGAAGCGCTCGACAACGCCTACGTCCCCTACTCGGAGTACACCGTCGGAGCGGCGCTCAGGACCGCCGACGGCGAGGTCTACGTGGGCTGTAACATCGAGAACGCGAACTACTCGAACAGCCTCCACGCCGAGGAGGTCGCCGTCGCGGAGGCCGTGAAGAACGGCCACACCGAGTTCGACCGCCTCGTCGTCACCTCGGGGGCGCGCGACGGCGTCACCCCCTGTGGGATGTGCCGCCAGACGCTCGCGGAGTTCTGCGACGAGGACCTCCCGGTCGTCTGCGACCTCGGCGGCGACGACGTTGCCGAGTACGCGCTGGGCGAACTCCTCCCGAACACCATCTCGCTGGACACGCTGGAAGCCGCCGCGGCGAAGCGCGACGCCGACGAGTAACGTGTCGCTCGCCGTCCGACCGCGGAATCGTCGCGCTCGCGCTCGCCCCGGTAAACGCGACGACCGCGACTGCGACCGCGACGACCACAGGCCCCCTCGGAGAACGCAAGAATTTCCACCGCCGCCGCGCGAGTACACTCATGAACGACAGTGAGGACCCGAACGACGAGGTCCAGTATCACCTCGAAGTCGGTCCCGCGGACCTCGCCGACGCGGTGTTGCTCCCCGGGAACCCGGAGCGCGTGGACAAGGTGACGGCGCTGTGGGACGACCACGAGGAGAAGGCCTCCCACCGCGAGTACCGGACGGCGACCGGGAGCTACGACGGGACGCCGATTTCGGTCACCTCGACGGGTATCGGGAGTCCTTCGGCGGCCATCGCCGTGGAGGAACTCGCCCGCGTCGGCGCTGACACCTTCATCCGCGTCGGCTCCTGCGGCGCGATTCAGCCCGAGATGGACGTGGGCGACCTCGTCATCACCTCGGGTGCGGTCCGACAGGAGGGAACCTCCAAGGAGTACGTCCGCGAGGACTACCCCGCCGTTTCCGACCACGAGGTCGTCTCGGCGCTCGTCGCGGCCGCCGAACGCCTCGGCTACGACTACCACGTCGGCCTCACGATGAGCGCCGACTCCTTCTACGCGGGGCAGGGCCGCCCCGGCTTCGAGGGCTTCCGCGCCGCCGGCTCCGACTCGCTGGTCGAGGAACTCCGCGAGGCGAACGTGAAGAACATCGAGATGGAGGCCGCGGCGCTCCTGACCATCGCCAACGTCTACGGCCTCCGCGCCGGGGCGGTCTGCTCGGTCTACGCGAACCGCATCACCGGCGAGTTCCGCACCGAAGGCGAGTCGCGCGCGGCGGAAACCGCCAGCCTCGCGGTCCACCTCCTCGCCCAGATGGACGCGGTCAAGCGAGAGGCGGGCGTCGACCGCTGGCACGCGGGCCTCAGCCTCGACTAATCCGACAACCGTCGAATCCGGATTTCGACGCGCTGGGGGCGTAGCGGCCAAAATTACCCCGGCTGTGGAGACGGTTTCAAAGCCCCTTTATCGGATGACTACACAGACAACGACATGAGCACGCAGGTCGTCGTTCTCGGCTCGGGGTACGCCGGGGCCGGCGCGGTCACAACCCTCGAAGAAGAGCTCGGTCACGACGCGCAACTCACGTGGGTCGCCGAACACGACTACCACCTCGTCCTCCACGAGGTCCACCGCTGCATCCGTGACCCGAGCGTCGAGTCCAGCATCACCATCCCCGTCGGCGACATCAAGTCCGACTCGACCGACTTCGTCAAGGGTCGCGCGACCGACGTGGACGTCGACGAGCGCGTCGTCGAACTCGAAGGCGGCGACACCGTCGACTACGACTATCTGCTCGTCGCCATCGGCTCTTCGACCGCCTTCTTCGGCATCGAGGGCCTCGAAGAGTTCGCCCACCAGCTCAAGGGCCTCGACGACGCCCGCGAGATTCACCAGGACATCAAGGAGGCGGCCGCCGACGCCTCCCGCGACGACCCAGCGCAGGTCGTCATCGGCGGTGCGGGTCTCTCCGGTATCCAGACGGCCGCCGAGGTCGCCGAGTACCGCGACACGAACCGCGCGCCCATCGACATCAAGCTCGTCGAGGGGATGGACGAAATCTTCCCCGGCAACGACCCCGAACTGCAGGGCGCGCTCCGCCGCCGCGTCGAGGACCTCGACATCGACATCCTCACCGGCGACTTCATCTCGAAGGTCGACGAGGAGACCGTCTTCATCGGCGGCGGCGAGGACGAAGCGCCCGAGGAACTCGACTACGACGTCCTCGTCTGGACCGGCGGCATCACCGGCCAGCCCGAGGCGTCCGACGTCGAACTCGAACAGGACGAGCGCTCCCACCGCTTCTTCGCCGAGGAGGACTTCCAGGCCAGCGACGACCGCGTCTTCGCGGTGGGCGACTGCGCCCTCGTCGAGCAGGGCCCCGACAGCGTCGCGCCGCCGACGGCGCAGGCCGCCTGGGACGCCGCCGACGTCGCCGGCGAGAACATCGCCCGCGCCATCGCCGGCAAG
The DNA here is from genome assembly GCF_902410085.1 of Haloferax sp. KTX1. NCBI lineage: Archaea > Methanobacteriati > Methanobacteriota > Halobacteria > Halobacteriales > Haloferacaceae > Haloferax > Haloferax sp. KTX1. The sequence goes on from NZ_CABPRH010000009.1 coordinate 134,756, forward strand.
CCGCTCAAGCGCTGGACGTTCACCGACAAGGGGACGGTCATCTCCATCGGCCACGACGCCGTCGCCCACGGCGTGAAGTTCCCCGTCTTCGGCGAGTTCCCCGTCAACGTCTTCGGGGGCCCGCTCGCGCGGACGCTGAAGAAGGGCATCGCCGCGAACTGGATTGCGGACGTCACGTCGCCAAAGCGCGCGCTCTCCGCCTGGAACGACCTCTAACTCGGCCGCCGCGCCCGGCCGCCGGGTGACGCGCCGCCCGACGCTCGCCGACTCGGTTTCGCTTTCTCCGACGCCGCAATCCCCGAGTGCCGATGGCGCTCGCGGAGTACGGAGCGCAACAGCGACTCCTCGTTCCGATTCGTGTGAGAAAATACGCGCTGCCGCGCCGCGGTGGTCTCTCGACGCTTCGGTCCTCAGAAGGAGGGCGACTCAGTCGTTCGGAGATACTCGGAGAGCCGAATCAGCGCCGTTCCAAGGAGAACGACCGCGACACCGGTCACTGCGACCGCGACCATCGTTTCAGGGTCCCCGCCGGCCATCGAAGCGAGCGACAACGTCCCGATAAGCAGGGTTACGGTGAAGAGAAACGCTATCACGTCGGCGTTCAGTTCCTCCCACGTTGATGGGATGCCGAACGCGCTCTGCTGATTGTACGCCATGGGGGGTACTGGGTCCCCCATTCAGATAAAGATGTGTGTCAGTCTACATTAACGACTGATATGTTTGCGGTCCGAACCCCACCGTTCGGGTCGGCCGGCGTCCGAACGCCGGACCCGTTGGTCGGAGTTCGAAGAGAGTGCCCGGAAAAAGACGGAGAGATGTGCGTGGTTAGTGCTGGGGTTCGCCGACGGGGGCCTTCATGTCGTCGATGCGGAGGATGAGGATGTTGCTCGTGTCGTCCTTGCCGTCGAGCGTGCCGTCGATGACGAGCTTCGAGAGGGGCGTCGGCCCGACGCGAATCTTGTCGCCCTCGTGGAACTCGCGGACCGAGCCCTGAACGTGGATCTCGGCGCGGCACAGCTCGGGGTGGTGGACGCTGGAGAGGTCGATTTCGTCGACGTTGACGCCCTCGACTTCCTCGTCGTTGTGGAACAGGGGGACGAACGCGGGCTCGTCCATCTTGTCAACGTCGAGCGCCTCGTAGGCGTTGGCGGTCGGCTTGTAGCCACCCTTCGGGCCGGGGACGCCCTCGACCAGTTGGAGCGCCTTCAGGCTCTGCATCTGGTTTCGGATGGTGCCGGGGTTTCGGTTGACTTCGGTCGCGATGTCCTCACCCTTTACGGCGTCTTCGGAGTCCCGATAGAGGTTGATGAGGGCAGTCAAGATAGTTTTCTGACTCGACGTGAGCTCGATTGATGACATGGAGAATGGTTCGCTACATACGTCCTTAAATCCGATGGATGACGCCTCGAATCTGCCGTTCGTCTACTTTGGAACCACGGCACACTCATGAATGTTCATTTTGAACTCTAATTCACGTTCGATGCTGTCGATAGCACTATACGGCTCACGAGAGTTCGGTAGCGCATGAACGGGAAACGAGTCCTCGTGACCGGCGGTGCCGGCTTCATCGGTTCGAATCTCGCGAACCACCTCGCCGACGGCAACGAGGTCGTCGCGGTCGACGACCTCTACCTCGGGACGCCCGACAACCTCGACGACGCGGTCGAATTCCACGACGCGAGCGTCCTCGACGACGACCTCCCGACCGAGGGCGTGGACGCGGTGTTCCATCTGGCGGCGCTGTCGTCGTACAAGATGCACGAGGAGAACCCGACGAAGGGTGCTCGCGTCAACGTCGAAGGCTTCGTGAACACGGTCGAGCAGGCGCGAAACGACGGCTGCGACACCGTCGTCTACGCCTCCACCTCTTCGATTTACGGGTCGCGGACGGAGCCCTCGCCGGAAGACATGCCCGTCGAGGCGCGAACGGGCTACGAGGCGTCGAAACTGGCGCGGGAACGTTACGCGGAGTACTTCCACCACCACTACGACGTGCGGACGGCCGGGCTCCGCTTTTTCTCGGTGTATCAGGGCTTCGGCGGCGCGGAGGAACACAAAGGCGAATTTGCGAATACGGTCGCGCAGTTCGCCGACCAGATTGCGAACGGCCAGTCGCCGGAGCTGTTCGGCGACGGCACCCAGACCCGCGATTTCACCCACGTCGACGACATCGTCCGCGGCATCGAACTCGCCGCCGACCACCGGCTGCAGGGCATCTACAACCTCGGCACCGGCGAGAGCTACTCGTTCAACGAGATGGTCGAGATGATAAACGAGGTGTTGGGGACGGACGTCGACCCGGTGTACATCGAGAACCCCCTCGACGTGTACGTCCACGACACGAAGGCCGACTGCACGAAGATTCGCGAGGCGACCGGCTGGGAGCCCCGGATCGCCTTCGAGGAGGGCGTCCGGCGCGTCTGCGAACCGTACCTCGACGGGTAGCTCGTCGGTTCGTCGTCCCACCGTCCGCCGCGCTGTTTCAGTCAGTCAGTCACGACGGCCGCGACCGACTCTGTTGTTCGAACTCCACGGTCACGACGACGTCTTGCCCCGTCGCCTCGCGTATTCGGTCTTCGATTCGCGGCGACAACTGCGGGTACTGACGACCGACCGGGTGTTGGACTGTGACCGTCACCTCTCGCGGGCCGTCGTCGATACCGGGGGTCCCGAACTCGACGCTGAGCGACAGCAGTTCCAGCGAGTCGTACTCCGAATCGTCGAGAACGGTCTGAACGGCCGCCGTCGACTGGTTCTCGAACGCGATTTGCGAGGCGAGAAGCGACCCCGGTCCGAGGACGGTGAGTCCGAGGAACACGAGCGCCACCCACGTCGCTTTGGTTCCGAAGAACGCCCGAACTCGCCGTCCGGTCGACCCCGCCGAGTTCCAGAAGCTCGGTCGATACCCGAGATACCAGAGCGCGAGCGTCCCGGCGAGGATGATGCTCGCCACGTTGACCGCGAGGAGGGTGAGCGCGCCGATAGCGACCGCCGGAATCGCCCACGCGACGCCGATACCGACGGCCGCGGCGGCGGGAACGGTCGCGGCCGCGACGGCGACGCCGACGATGGAGACCGGGAGTTCGGTCGCCAACCCGACGCCGCCGGCGGCTCCCGCACAGAGCGCGACGACGAGCGTCAACAGCCCCGGCGACGACCGGCTCGCTAACTGCTGGACCGTGGTCACGTTCAGCGCCGCCGGCACGAACTGCGCCGTCTTGAGCCCCCACCCCAACGCCGCGGCGGCGGCGATGGCCACGGTCAGTCCGATAACCGTCGACCGAACGCCTCCCGTGAACATCGCGTCGTCCCCGAGCGCCGCGCCGACGCTGGCCATGAGCGCCGCGCCGATCTGCGGGGCGATGACCATCGACCCGACGACGAGCGCGGCCGAGTCGAGCAACAGCCCCGCGGTGGCGACGAGCGCGCTCAGAACCGTCATCGCGTAGTACGCCGTCGGCTGGGGGTTGAGGTCGTGCGCCTTCGTCAGAATCTCCTCGTTCGAGACGCGCTCTTCCTCCTCGTCGCCCTCGACGTACCGCTCGACGAGGCGGTCGTAGTGCGGCGTCGTCGCCGACTCGATGTTGCCGATGACGAGGTGTTCCTCCTCGAAGCCCGCCTCGGAGAGCGTCTCTCTGATTCTGTCGACCGCCTCCGTCGGCAGTGGGAATTCGACGAGATACGACTGGGGTTCGTCGCCGTCGGCCCCGTAGACCGGCAGCGTCACCGGGTCGACGTCCTCCCCTCGGAGCGCATCGACGACCGCGTCGAGTTCCCCCGCCTCGACGCGAATCTGTAAGTGCCGCATGAGACTCGGTACGACCTCGCCGTGCAAAAGCGAGGTGGGCGTACCCGTCGGGCGTCGCACGGCTCTCGTTTCCGCGCCGTGCGGTCGCCCGACGACGCGACGGACGGCATTATCGATAAGGGTGTTTTTCCGATGCCACTAAACGCCCCGAACGAGTGCATCAGCTATGGAACGGAACGTTAGAATTCTGGGTGCACCGACGGACTACGGTGCCAATCGACGCGGGGTGGACATGGGACCCTCCGCGATTCGATACGCCGGACTCGCGGGGGAACTGGAGTCCGCGGGCGTCTCGCCGACGGACGCCGGCGACCTCGCGGTCCCGCACCACGCGACGCGGGACGCGGACGCCGGGGCGGCGAACGCGAAGCACGTCCAAGAGGTCGAAGAGGTGACGACGAGCCTCGCCGACGCGGTCTCGACCGCGCTCGCCGAGGGGACGACCCCGCTCGCGCTCGGCGGCGACCACTCCATCGCCATCGGCTCGCTGGTCGGGAGCGCCCGCGACGCCGACATCGGCGTCATCTGGTTCGACGCCCACGGCGACTTCAACACGCCGAGCACCTCGCCGTCCGGCAACGTCCACGGCATGCCGCTGGCCGCCGCGCTCGGCGTCGGCGACTTCGCGGGCGTCGAGTGGGCGAACGCCGCCGGCCTCGCGGAGGAGAACGTCGCCATCGTCGGACTCCGCTCCGTCGACGGCGCGGAGGCCGAGGCGATTCGCGACAGCGACGTGACTGTGTACACGATGTCCGACATCGACGAGCGCGGCGTCACCGAGGTGACGAACGACGCCCTCGACGTGGCGACCGCCGGCACCGACGGCGTCCACGTCAGCCTCGACCTCGACTGGCTCGACCCCCGCGAGGCCCCCGGCGTCGGGACGCCCGTCCGCGGCGGGGTGACCTACCGCGAGGCCCACGCGGCGATGGAACTCGTCGCCCGCTCGGAGGCCATGCGCTCGTTCGAACTCGTCGAGGTCAACCCCATCCTCGACGAGCACAACGAGACCGCGACGCTCGCGACCGAACTCGCCGCAAGCGCCTTCGGCAAGCGCATCCTCTGATGTCGACGCCGAGAGAAGCCCCCGCCCCGCACGACCTCGCCGCCGGCGTCGTCGTCCTCCAAGAGAACTCCGTGCTCGCGGTGTACGAGAAAGACCGCTGGGGACTGCCGAAAGGCGGCTCCGAACCCGGGGAGTTCTTCTTCGAGACCGCCGCCCGCGAGGCCGCAGAGGAGACGGGCGTCGAAGTCGAAATCCAGTCGCTCGCGTTCACGAGCGAGATTCGCGCCCCGGACCGCCGCATCTACCTCCAGCGGTTCTACCACGCGACGCCCGTCGCCGACGACCCCACCCCGTCGCCGAGCGACCCGGACGACGAAATCGAGGCGGCGAAGTTCCTCCCGCTCACCGCGCTCGGGTCGACGCTCACCTATCGGCCGCGGGTCGAACCGCTCCGCGACTGGCTTCGGGACCGCAAGCCGCGACACTACACCTACGACCTGACGCGAGAACCCTCGGACGTCGAGAAGTAGCCGACTACGAGGTTCGTCCGGTTGCTGTCCCGCTTTTCCGCGCGATTCGAACGACGTAGCCGACGGCCGCGCCGAGACCGCCGAGCACGAGTGCAAGCATCGCACCGCCGACGAACGGGTACGCGACCCACAGCGGCGACTCCATCGCCGACACCGGGACGAACAGGTTGCCCGCGAACGCGAGACTCGGCCCGAAGGCGAGCACGATACCCTCGCCGGCGCGCGTGCCGACATTCTCGCCTCTGGCGACGTGCGCCGCGACGCCGGCGACGACCAGCACCGCGCCCGCGTCGACGACGAGCGACTGCGCGGCCGTCGACGGTTCGAGGTTCCACGCCCGAAGCGCGGTCAAGCCGCCGAGGACGACGACGAACGCGAGCGCCGAGACGCCGACAATTCTCGACCGCGGTCGCACTCTCATACCGTGATGACCTCTCGGCCGAAGTAAATGTCTTCGGGGAGCGATGGCCGGAGCCGCGGCTCTCCGGTGGGAGTCCGCAAAAGAGGAATCCGTCGCCGAGAGCGGAGCCGACTTACTCGTCGTCGGCGTCGGCTCCCGAATCGCCTTCCACGTCGTCGAGTTCCTCGGCCTCGGTCGTCATCGCGGCCGGAATCACGTCGACGGAGGCGACGTCGTCGCCGTCGTCGAGGTCCATCACGATGACGCCCATCGTGTTGCGGCCGACCGTCGAGATGTCCTCGACGGGGGTCCGGAGAATCTGTCCCTCGTCGGACATGACGACGAGGTGGTCGCCCTCGCCGACGGTGTTGATGGCGCAGACCGGGCCGTTTCGCTCGTTGGTCTTGATGTCGATGAGCCCCTTGCCGTTTCGGGACTGCTTGCGGTAGGCGTCGAGGTCCGTGCGCTTCCCGTAGCCGTTCTCGGTGACGGTGAGAATCCAGCTGTGGTGGGCCTCGTCGATGGCGGCCACGCCGGCGACCACGTCGTCGCCTTCGAGTTTGATGCCGCGGACGCCGCGGGCCGAGCGACCCATCGCGCGCACCTCGTCCTCGTCGAAGCGGATGGACATCCCCCGTTCGGTACCGATGACGAGGTCGCTTTCGCCGTCGGTGACCTCCACGTCGACGAGTTCGTCGCCCTCGTCGAGCTTGGTGGCGATGATGCCCGTCGAGAGGATGTTCTGGAAGCGGTCGGTGCCGGTCCGCTTGATGTAGCCGTTCCGGGTCACCATCGTCAGGTAGCCCTCGATGTCTTCGAGGTCGTCGCAGTTGACGACGGCCGTAATCTCCTCGCCGTCGTCGAACTCAAGGAGGTTGACCGCCGACTTCCCGCGGGCGGTCCGGGACATCTCGGGCACCTGGTAGGCCTTGAGCTGGTAGACCTGTCCGTGGTTGGTGAAACACAGCAGGTCGTCGTGGGTGTTCGTGACGAACACCGACGAGACGTTGTCGCCCTCCTTGAGGTCCGTCCCGATGATGCCCTTACCGCCGCGGTGCTGGGCGCGGAACCGCGAGACCGGCATCCGCTTGATGTAGTCGTCCTCGCTGACGACGACGACCACGTCCTCCTCGGGGATGAGGTCGGCGCGGGTGACCTCGCCGGTGTTGGCGACGAAGGAGGTCCGCCGGTCGTCGGCGTACTCGTCTTTGATGTCGAGCAGTTCGGACTCGATGACGGCGTCGAGCTCCGACCGGTCGCCGAGGATGGTTTCGAGGCGCTCGATGGTCGCTTGGACCTCCTCGTACTCGTCTTCGATTTCGGCCGCCTCCATCGAGGTGAGCGAGCCGAGCTGCATCGAGACGATGTGGTTGGCCTGGTCCTCGGAGAAGTCGAACGCCGGCAGCGGTTCGCCGTCGACTTCGACCGTGACCTCGCCGCGGAGCGCGGCCTTCGCGTCGTCGCGGCTCTCGGAGTTCCGGATGGTCTCGACCACGTCGTCGATGTTGTCGAGGGCCTTCAGGCGGCCTTCGAGGATGTGCGCGCGGTCTTCGGCCTCGGCGAGTTCGTACTCGGAGCGCCGGCGGACCACGTCGCGGCGGTGGTCGAGGTAGTGTTCGAGCGTCTCCTTGAGCGTCAGCACCTGCGGCTGACCGTCGACGAGCGCGAGGTTGATGACGCCGAACGTGGATTCGAGGTGGTTGTCGAGAAGCTGGTTCTTGACGACCTCGGCCATCGCGCCGCGCTTGAGCTCGATGACGACGCGGATGCCGTCGCGGTCGGACTCGTCGCGGATGTCGCGGATGCCCTCGATTTTGCCCTCGTTCACGTCGTCGGCGATGCGCTCGATGAGGCGGGCCTTGTTCTCCTGGTACGGGAGTTCGTTGATGACGATGCGGCCCTCCTCCTCGAACACGTCGTAGTCGGCGCGGACGCGGACGCGACCGCGCCCCGTCTTGTACGCCTTGTGGACCGCGTTGCGGCCGACGATGTTCGCGCCGGTCGGGAAGTCGGGGCCCTTGACGTGTTCCATCAGGTCCGCGACGGTCGCCTCGGGGTTCTCGATGAGTTCGACGGTGGCGTCGATGACCTCGCCGAGGTTGTGCGGCGGGATGTTCGTGGACATCCCGACCGCGATGCCGGACGACCCGTTGACCAGCAGGTTCGGGAACGACGACGGGAGCACCGTCGGCTCCTGTTTGCGGTCGTCGTAGTTCGACTGGAAGTCGACGGTGTCCTTGTCGATGTCGTCGAGGAGTTCCTCGGCGATGGGGGACATCCGCGCCTCCGTGTACCGCATCGCGGCCGGCGGGTCGCCGTCGACGGAGCCGAAGTTCCCCTGTCCGTCGACGAGCGGGTAGCGCATGGAGAAGTCCTGCGCCATGCGCGCGAGGGTGTCGTAGATGGCGGAGTCGCCGTGCGGGTGGTAGTCACCCATCGTCTCGCCCACGATGGACGAGGACTTGCGGTGCGACGAGTTGGAGGTCACGCCGGCTTGGTGCATCGCATAGAGGATGCGCCGGTGGACCGGCTTCAGGCCGTCGCGAACGTCGGGGAGCGCCCGACCCGCGATGACCGACATCGCGTAGTCGATGTACGACTGCTCCATCTCGTCTTCGATGCGCGCGTTCTTGACCTCGGCCGCGATACCCGCGCCCGGTTCGAAAGAATCCGGTGTGTCAGAACTCATGTTAGATGTCCACCCACTCGGCGTCGTTCGCGTGGTCCTTGATGAACTGCTTTCGCGGTCCGACGGCGTCGCCCATCAGGATGTTGAACATCCGGTCGGCGGCGGCGGCGTCCTCGACGGTGATGCGCTTGAGGACGCGGTTTTCGGGGTTCATCGTCGTGTCCCACAGCTGGTCGGGGTTCATCTCGCCGAGCCCCTTGAACCGCTGGACCTGCGTGGGGTTGCCGTTGCATTTCTCCTCGATGATGCGGTCTCGCTCCGCCTCGTTCATCGCGTCGTAGGTGTTGCCGCGGTAGCGGACGCGGTACAGCGGCGGTTGGGCCGCGTACACGTAGCCGGCCTCGATGAGCGGTCGCATGTGCCGGTACAGGAGCGTCAACAGGAGCGTCCGGATGTGCGCGCCGTCGACGTCGGCGTCGGTCATCAGGATGAGGCGCTGGTAGCGCACCTTCTCGATGTCGAACTCGTCGCCGACGCCCGCGCCGATGGCGGTGATGAGCGCGCGGACCTCGTTGTTCTCCAAGATGCGGTCGAGACGGTGCTTCTCGACGTTCAGAATCTTCCCGCGGAGGGGCAAAATCGCCTGGAACTTGCGGTCGCGGCCCTGCTTGGCCGAGCCGCCCGCGGAGTCGCCCTCCACGATGAACAGTTCGGACTTCGAGGGGTCGCGGCTCTGACAGTCCGCGAGCTTCCCCGGCAGCGAGGTGGATTCGAGCGCGGACTTGCGGCGGGTGAGCTCCTCGGCCTGCTTGGCGGCCTTGCGGGCGCGGGCGGCCTCGACGGCCTTCGAGATGATGGCCGTCGCCGTGTCCGGGTTCTCCTCGAAGTAGGTTCCGAGCTGTTCGTGGGTGACGCTCTCGACGATGCCGCGGACCTCGGAGTTACCGAGTTTCGTCTTCGTCTGGCCCTCGAACTGCGGATCGGGGTGCTTGATGGAGATGACGGCGGTGAGTCCCTCTCGGACGTCCTCACCGCGGAGGTTGTCGCCGTCGAGGTCGGCCAGCATGTCGTGGCTGTTCGCGTAGTCGTTGACGACGCGGGTGAGCGCGGTCTTGAACCCGGTCAGATGCGTGCCGCCCTCGCGCGTGTTGATGTTGTTGGCGAAGGCGTGAACCGACCCCTGTAGCTCGTCGGTCGCCTGCATGGCGATTTCGACCTCGATGCCCTCCGACTCGTCGTCGTAGTAGATGACGTCGTCGTGGAGGGACGTCTTGGTCTCGTTGAGGTACTCGACGAACTCGCGGATGCCGCCCTCGAAGAGGAACGAACTCGACTCGTCGGTCCGCTCGTCGGCGAGGGAGATCTCGACGCCGGAGTTGAGAAAGGCGAGTTCGCGCAGGCGGTTTTCGAGCGTCTTGAAGTCGAACTCGGTCGTCTCGAAGATACCGTCGTCCGGCCAAAATCGGATGGTCGTCCCGGTGTCCTCGTCGGGTTCGAGGTCGCGGACGCGCTCGAACTGCTCGACCTGCGGTTCGCCGAACTCGAAGCGGTGTGTCCACACCGCGCCGTCGCGTTTGACCTCGACTTCGAGCTCGCTCGACAGCGCGTTGACGACGGAGACGCCGACGCCGTGGAGGCCGCCGGAGACCTGATAGGACTTGTTGTCGAACTTCCCGCCGGCGTGGAGGACGGTCATGATGACCTCCAGCGCGGGTCGGTCGTACTGTTCGTGCGTATCTACCGGAATCCCGCGGCCGTTGTCGGTGACGCTGACGGAGCCGTCCTCGTGGAGGGCGACTTCGATGGCGTCGCAGTGCCCCGCAAGCGCCTCGTCGATGGAGTTGTCGACGACTTCGTAGACGAGGTGGTGGAGCCCGCGAGAATCGGTGGACCCGATGTACATCGCCGGACGCTTTCGAACGGCTTCGAGCCCTTCGAGGACCTGAATCTGTCCGGCCCCGTACTCGTTATCCTGAGACATCTGAACTGGCCTAGGATAGCCCGTCCCTTAAAGCCTCGCACGCGCGGGCGCGTACTACTTACTGGAGTCCCGCGTAGCGGTTTTCGCGTCCGGCGATTTCGCCCGACTGACTCGAACGCCGTGGGTGAGGATGTATATCACGATTGGGGGTTCCGGCGCGAGCGGGCCTCGAAGCGCGTCAACCTCCCGTGTTCACTTTCACTCCGTTGCCGGTGAGTACTTAACGCGGGACTGGGTAGATGCGCATCAGGAAATGACCTCGTTCCAGTCGACACTCGGTGACGAGCCGGGGATCGCAGAGGAGCTGGCGAAGGGCCAGCGGGAGATCTCCATCGCCGAGTTCTTCGAGAAGAACAAGCACATGTTGGGCTTCGACAGCGGAGCCCGCGGGTTGGTCACCGCCGTCAAGGAGGCGGTGGACAACGCGCTCGACGCCACGGAGGAGGCGGGCATCCAGCCCGACATCTACGTGGAAATCGCCGAGGCGGGCGACTACTACCGCCTCGTCATCGAGGACAACGGACCGGGCATCACGAAAGAGCAGGTGCCCAAAGTGTTCGGGAAGCTCCTCTACGGCTCTCGCTTCCACGCGCGCGAACAGTCCCGCGGTCAGCAGGGTATCGGCATCTCCGCGGCGGTCCTCTACTCGCAGTTGACGAGCGGCAAGCCCGCCAAGGTGACGAGCCGGACGCAGGGCTCGGAGGACGCCGAGTACTTCGAACTCGTCATCAACACGGACCAGAACGAACCCGAGATTCGAACCGAGAAGACCACCTCGTGGGACCGCCCCCACGGCACGCGCATCGAGTTGGAGATGGAAGCCAACATGCGCGCCCGCCAGCAGCTCCACGACTACATCCTCCACACGGCGGTCGTCAATCCCCACGCCCGACTCGAACTCCGGGAACCCGGCCTCGACGAGCCGATGAAGTTCGAGCGGGCGACCGACCAGCTTCCGAAGCAGACGAAGGAGATTCGTCCGCACCCCCACGGCGTCGAACTCGGGACGCTCCTGAAGATGCTCTCGGCGACCGAGTCGTACTCCGTCTCCGGCTTCCTCCAAGAGGAGTTCACCCGCGTCGGCGCGAAAACCTCCGACAAGGTTCACGACGCCTTCCGCGACCGGCACTTCGGCCGCGAGATGACGTGGCGGACGCCCGACGCGTCCGAGACGAACGACCTCGTCGGCGTCGTCGAGGACGCCGTCGCCAACAAGGGCAAGGAGGCGACCGCGGCGTTCGCGGACGAACTGGTCGGCATCGTCGTCGGCAAGGACCGCATCGCCCACGGCGAACTCGTCACTATCGTCGAAAACGTCGCCGAATCGGTCGGCGAGGCCACCGACACCTCGTTCGGCGAGACGGTCCGCGAGAACGTCGTCGAGGCGCTGTGGCCCGTCCTCACCGACGACCGCGAGGGCGACGTGTACGCCATCGTCGACGACGTGACGACCACGCAGAAAGACGACGCCGGCAAGCTGTCGATGGCGCGTTCCATCGCCACGCAGTTCGCCGAGACGACCGGCCCGGCGGACCGCGCCACCCGCGACGACGTGGCCGAGTTCGTCGCGTGGGCCGCCGAGCGGACCAAAGAGCGCGAGGACGAGACCTACGGCGAGACGGCACAGGAGAACATCGGCGACGCCATCTGGTCGCGGATGCGCACCGTCGCAGACGAGGTGCCGAAGGTCCGCGAGGTCTCGGACGACCGCGACGTGGCCCGCGACCTGCTCGACGCGATGCGCGAGACGGACATCCTCGCGCCGCCGACGGACTGTCTGTCGCCCATCTCGGCGGACCTCGTGGAAGCCGGCCTGAAAAAGGAGTTCGACGCCGACTTCTACGCCGCGGCGACCCGCGACGCCGAGGTCCACGGCGGCGACCCGTTCATCGTCGAGGCCGGCATCGCCTACGGCGGCGAACTGAAGTCCGAGGGCAAAATCGACCTGCTCCGCTTCGCCAACCGCGTCCCGCTCGTCTACCAGCAGGGGGCGTGTACCATCACCCACGTCGTCAAGGACATCGGCTGGCGGAACTACGGCCTCGACCAACCCGGCGGCACCGGCATGCCGAGCGGACCCGCGGTTCTCATGGTCCACGTCGCCTCCACGAACGTCCCGTTCACGAGCGAGTCGAAGGACGCGCTCGCGGACGTGCCGGCGATTCAAGACGAGGTCGAACTCGCCATCCGCGAGGCGGCCCGCGACCTCAAGTCCTACCTCTCGAAGCGGCGGTCGCTCCAGAAGCGCCGCGAGAAACAGGACGTCCTCGGCCGCATCCTGCCGCAGATGGCGACGAAGCTCTCGGAGGTCACCGGCCGACCGGAGCCCAACATCGACGGCGCGCTCGGCCGCATCATGAACAACCTGACCGTCGAGCGGGCCGTCGACGACGGCGAGGTGACGCTCACGGTGAAAAACTACTCCAACACGAACGAGTCGCCGGACATCACGGACATCGTCTCGGCGGAGCCGGGGGGTCTCGACGGGGAGGCGACGGTCGTCGACCTCGACGGGGAGTGGTTCGTCAAGTGGAACCCCGAGGTGTCGTCCGGTGAGACGGCGACGCTCACGTACTCGGTCGCACAGGACGCGTCGTTCGACATCAACGTCGACGGCGTCGAGACGGAGAAACTCACGGTGAACGTATAATGGCATCCGAACGGAAGACATCCGAGGAACGCACCCGCGAGCGTCTCATCGACCTCGCGGCGGAGTTCTACGACCAGTTCGACGCGGGGGAGATTCCGCACATGACGCTCCCGACGCGGACGAAAAGCAACATCGAGTACGACGAGGACGCCAACGTCTGGGTGTACGGCGACCGGACCTCGAAGCGCTCTGCGAACAGCGTCCGGGGCGCGCGAAAGCTCCTGAAGGCCGCCTACACCATCGAGTTCCTCGCGCGGCAGTTGGACGAGGACCGCTCCTCTACCCTGCGTGAGCTGTACTACATCTCCGAGTCGTGGGACAACGAGGAGGCGCACTTCTCCGACCAAGACGAGTCAAACAAGCTCATCGAGGACTTGGAAATCGTCAGCGAGGTCAAGCGCGAGGACTTCCACATGCGCCCCGAGGAGTCCGGCGCGAAGCTCATGGGCCCCCTCAAAATCCGCGAGCAGACGAACCGCGGCGACCGCGAGATTCACTGCCAGTTGGACGTGGGGCAGGGCGGCTACCAGATTCCGAACAACCCCGACACCATCGAGTTCCTCGAACACGACATCGACTTCGTCATGTGCGTCGAGACCGGCGGTATGCGCGACCGACTCGTCGAGAACGGCTTCGACGACGACTACAACGCGCTCGTCGTCCACCTCGGCGGCCAACCGGCGCGCGCCACCCGGCGCATCACCAAGCGCCTGCACGACGAACTCGACCTGCCGGTCGTGGTGTTCACAGACGGCGACCCGTGGTCCTACCGCATCTTCGGCTCCGTCGCCTACGGCTCCATCAAGTCCGCACACCTCTCGGAGTACCTCGCTACTCCCGACGCGAAGTTCGTGGGCATCCAGCCGCAGGACATCGTGGACTACGACCTCCCGACCGACCCGCTCGCAGATTCCGACATCAACGCGCTCCAGTCCGAACTGGAGGACCCGCGGTTCATGGGCGACTACTGGACCGAACAGATAGAGCTCCAACTCGACATCGGCAAGAAGGCCGAACAGCAGGCGCTGGCCTCCCGGGGTCTCGACTTCGTGACCGACGAGTACCTGCCGACGCGCCTCGACGAGATGGGTATCATCTAACCGCGGTCGTCGCTTTTCTCCCGCTCAGGGGTACAGCCCGTTCCCGCGGAAGCCGTCGAAGTAGCGCCTGACGACGCCGTTCAGTGCTCTCGGCTCGCTCGTCGCGAGGCTGTGCCCCGCTCCCGAGAACAGCGCGAGCGTCGCGCCCGCGACGCCGTCTTTGAGCTCTCGAACCCGGGGTTCGGGGAAGAGTCGGTCCGACTTCCCGGCGGCGACGAGCGTCGGCGCGTCGACGTCGCCGAGTATCTCCCGGGAGTCGTGGTCGAGACAGGCCGTACAGGAGACGACGGCGTCGGCGGGGACGGCGGGTCGGAGGTCGACGACCCGGCCGGCAGCCTCGATGAGCGCCGGGGCGACCGTCGCTTCGAGGCCGGTCGCGGACTCCCGTTCCGCGTCGGCGACGACCTCGGCCCACCGGCCCTTGCCCGCCAGCGAGCGCCAGCGCGTCACGACGTTCTCGCCGTGGCCGCCGAGTCGCGTCCCGGCGGAGACGACCGCCAGCGAGTCCACGTAGTCGCCGTAGTCGGCGGCGAGATACTGGGCGACGAGGCCGCCCATCGAGACGCCGATAACGTCCGCCGGCCAGAGGTCCTGTTCGTCGATGACGCCCGCGTAGCCCGCGGCCATGTCGCGCGTGGTCGATCCGACCGGGAGGTGTCGCGGCCGGCCGACCACCCACACGTCGCGGTCGTCGAACTCGCGGAACAGACCGGCGAGCGCCGCCGCGGTTCCGCGGTTCGGGTCGATGCGCTGGAAGGCGTCGGAGAGGCCGGGAAGCACCACGAGCGGGTCGGCGTCGGCGTCGCCGAAGCGGTAGTAGGGCCGCCGGCCGCCGAGCATGCCGTAGTCGAGGTCCATACCCGAACCGACGGCCCGGCGCGGCAAAATCGTTCTGTCCGTCGCCGCCGACCGCCTCAGACTTGGTCGGGGTCGTCGAGGACGACCGGGATGCCGCGGTTCGCCACGTCGACGACGAAAGCGTCCGGGTCGGTTTCGAGAAGCGGAATCGTGTTGTAGTGAATCGGGAGCACGAGGTCGGGGTCGAGCGTCTCCGCGAGGTCGGCGGCCTCGCGGCGGTCCATCACGACCGACCCGCCGATGTTGGCGAGGAACAGCGACACTTCGAGGTGTTTGTGGCCTTCGAGCACGTCGGAGTCGCCGGGCCAGAAGACCGTTCTGTCGGCGATAGAGACGTGGAAGCCACAGCCGAATCCCTGCGGGTGGACGACGTCGCCGTCGCGGAGGTGCGGGCCGTCGGGGTCGTTGAACGCCGGGAGCGACCACACGTCGGCCTCGCCGACGGTGAGATGGTCCTCCTCGCCGACGCGGACCGTCTCGTAGGGGAGGTCTTCGACCGGCACCACGTCGCGGTCGATGGTCGCGGCGTCGACGCCCTCGAAGGCGACGACGGTCGCGTCGGCGTCGGCGACCTGCTCGATGGCGTCGGAGTCGTAGTGGTGGTTGTGCGTGACCAAAATCAGGTCGCCGTCGCGGGCGTAGTAGTCGTCGAGGACGCCGTAGCGGCCGGGGTCGAAGTAGACGACGAAGCCGTCGGGCGACTCGATTCTGACGGTCGCGTAGCCGAGCCACGACACGTCGAGGCCGTCGTGTTTGATGGTCATACGCGACACCTCGAACCGAGGGGTAAAAAGCGCGGCTCTCGGGGCGAATCGGCCGGTTCGGGCGAGGACGAGTGACGTGGCGGGTGCGCGGCGGGGGTCCGACTCAGACGAGCGTGTCGCGCAGGACGCCGAACACGACGAGGCTCCACAGGAACACGCCGGCCCCGTAGAACAGGAGGGCGAGTCGGAGCGAGGTGTCCGTCTCGACGGGGGACCACAGCCCCGCGTTCGAAACGACTCTGTTCGTCCCGCCCTTCTCGCCCGCGTGTTCGACGTTGCTGGGGCCCATCTGACCCACGGCCCCGCCGCCGAGCACGACGAGCAGCACGCCGGCCCCCAGCAACACGAGCATGTACATCCCCGAGTGCGTGGCGAGATACACCGCGCCGACCGTGAGCAGTCCGAGGAGACCCGTATAGAGGGCGACCGGCTTCAGGAGGGCGTCGAGATTCATGGTGGGACCCGTCTGAAAATGTGTCTGTTGGGACAGTAAATCCCTTTGGGCGCGACCCGCGGCGAGCGTCGCTCACTGCGAGTCGGCCAGTCGCTCCACGCGGTCCAGCGAGTCGGCCGTCTCGGCGGTCTTGTCCTCGCGGACGGTGACGAACCGCGGGAACCGAAGCGCGTAGCCCGAGGAGTACGTCGGCGACGCCTGAATCTCCTCGTAGCCGACCTCGAAGACGACCGACGGGCGGATGTCGACCTCCTTGCCAGCCTCCCGCTCGATTTCGGGTTCGAGGAGGTCGGTCAGTTCGGCCAACTCCTCGTCGGTGATGCCCGTGGCGACCTTGCCGATGGTCTCGAAGGCGTCGTCGCCCGAGTCGGCTTCGACGCGGGCCGAAAGCAGGAACGTCCCGAGGAACTCCGCGCGGCGGCCCTCGCCCCACTCCGCGCCGGTGACGACGAGGTCCAGCGTCTCCACGTCGGGCTTGCGCTTCAACCAGTTCTTCCCGCGGTCGCCCGGCGAGTACGGCGCGTCGGGGTTCTTCAGCATGATGCCTTCGTGGCCGGCGTCGAGGGCGTCGGCCTCGTAGGCGGCGATTTCGTCCGGATCGTCCGAGAGGAGGAGGTCCGAGACGGCCGCCGAGTCGCCGCCGAGGACCGCGGTCAGTCGGTCGTGGCGGGCGGAAAGCGGGTCGGTGAGGAGGTCGTCGCCGCCGGCGTGCAGGCAGTCGAACGCCTGGAGTTCGACGCGGACCTCCTCGCGCATCCGCCCCACGTCGTGCTTGCGACGGAAGCGCCGGAGAATCTCCTGAAACGGGAGGGGTTCGCCGTCGTCGTCCATCGCCACGACCTCGCCGTCGAGGATGACGGGCTCGTCGACTGCGTCCGCGACGAACTCGACCACCTCGGGGAGCGCATCGGTCACGTCCTCCATGTTGCGCGAGAACAGCGAGACCTCGCCGTCGGCGTCGCGGTGGACCTGCACGCGCGCGCCGTCGAACTTGGTCTCGACCGCGGCGGTCTCCCACTCTTCGAGCGCGTCGGCGGCGGTGCCGGCCTGCGCCAGCATCGCCTGCACGGGGCGGCCGACTTCGAGGCGGACCCCGTCGAGGCCGGCCTCGCCCTCGTCGCGGGCGAGTTCGGCGACCATGCCGTAGTCGTTCGACACCTGTAGGGCGCGGGCGACGGCGGCGATGGCGTCGTTCCGGCGGTCGCGGGCGGCGGCCTCGGTCTCCGCGTCGGCGTCGTCGTCGCGGATGGCGGCGGCGTCCGCGGGGTCGACCAAGAACGCCTCGGCGACGGCGTCGCGGACGGTCCCCTCCCCGACGCCGATGCGCATCTCCGAGAGGACGAGTCGCGCGAGGAAGCGCGCCTCGTCGGGGTCGGTCCGGTTGAACAGGCCGTAGAGCGTCTTGAGCTTCGTCTCCTCGCTCCCCGACCCGGAGGCGGCCGCGAGGGCGCGGAGCTCCGAATCGACTTCGGCGACGGTCAGGCCGTCCTGTCCGCCGGAGCCGAAGGCGGCGAGGCCGCGCTGGCCGCCGAAGTCGTAGCTCGCGGCGACCGCGCCGATTTCGCCGCGGTCGGCGAGGCGGTCTTCCACGTCGTCGGCGGAGACGTTCGGGCCGGCGGCGCGGGCGATGGCCTCGTGACAGAGCCGCGGGCCGATGTCGAGCGTGGTTGAGTCCCACGCGGGGAAGACCCGGCCTTGGACGAACCGGGCGACCGTCGGGAGGTCGTCGCCGGCGTCCGAAAAGAGGTCAGAGAGGAGCGAGACGACCGCGAGGTCCGCTGGCTCGGCTTCTATCTCGGCGGCGCGGGCGGCGAACTCGGCGAACTGCATCGTCCGTGGGTATCGCCGCGCGGGGCAAAAGCGTCTCGACAGTCGTCGGGGATGTGATTCGCTGTCGAACGGCCGGAGTGCCGGGAAGTTGAAGGCCTTCGCCGTCGGAACGCCGGGTATGAGCGACGACCTCGCAGAGCGCGTCGAAGACGTGCTCGCGGTCGACGCGGCCGAGTTCGAAGCGCAAGCGAGAGCCGACGCCGAGGTGCTCAAGCGCGAACTGCGCGAGGGGACCTTCGACAACCACCAGTCCATCGTCGGCTTGGAGTACGAGTTCTACGCCGTCTCCGACGGTCGCTGGTCCGCGAGCGAAGACGACGTACACGCGCTCATGCGGGTCCCGCGCCGGCTGCTCGGACTCATGGGCTTCGAGAAGGAACTCGGGCTCCACAACGCCGAGATGACCACGAGCCCCCAGCCGCTGAACCCCCACGGACTCCGGGCGCAGGAGTCCGAGGTCCGCGCCCGACTCGACGCCGCGCTCGACTGCGCCGCCGCGGAGGGGATGCGCCTCGTCTCCGACGGGATGTGGAGCATCCCGCCGGCCGGCGAGAGCGCCCGCGAGTATCTGACCGACTCCGTCACCGACGGGGGCGTCCGCCTCGCGACGAACATGAGCAACTCCGTGCGGTACCACGCGATGGCGAACGGGCCGACCGCCCCGCCGTCGTTCACGCTCGACGCGCCGCACGTCTCGCTCGAAGCGGACACCGTGATGCCCGAGGCGCTCATCACGTCCATCCAGCCGCACTATCAGGTTCCGCACGCCGACGACCTGCCGTACCACTTCAACTACGCGCTGCGGGTCGCCGGCCCGCTGCTCGCGCTCGGCGTCAACTCGCCGTTCTTCCCGGCCGACCTCTACGACGAGGACGTGACGGGCGAGGAGATTCTCGCCGACAGCTGGGACGAGAACCGAATCGCGGTGTTCGAGTCGGTGCTCAACTCCGGCGACCACGAGAAGGTCGCGTTCCCCGCCGACCTCGACACCGTCGAAGACGCCGTCGACCGCGTCGTCGAGGACTCCACGATGGTCCCCATGTCAGTCGAGCGCGGCGACCGCTTCGACGACGACTTCGCAACGCTCCGCCGGAAACACGGCACCTACTGGCGGTGGGTCCGCCCGGTGTTCGACGGCGCGTCCCGCTCGTCGGCCAACGCCCGCATCGAGTTCCGGCCCATCGCGGGCCAGCCGACCGTCCGCGACTCGGTCGCGTTTCAGGCCGCCTTCGCGGGCCTCATGGAGCGGCTCCCCCGACTCGACCACCCCGTCATCGACCTCGGCTGGGAGACCGCTGAGGAGAACTTCTACACCGCGATGCGCGAGGGCCCCCACGGCGACCTGCGCTGGATAGACGTCGACGGCGACGATGCGACCGGCGCGGACCTCTACGAGGACCTGCTCGTCCACGCCCGCGACGGGCTTCGGCTCGCGGGCTGTTCCGAGGAGGAGGCCAACTACTACCTCGAACCCCTCCGCAAGCGCGTCGAGACGGGCGTCACGCCGGCCGACTGGAAGCGCGCCCGCGTCCGCGACGCCCTCGACGACGGCGGCGACTTCGAGACGGCGCTCCGCGAGATGCAACGCGAGTACGTCGAGCGCCAGTCGGACTCGCTGCTCGAAGGCGCGTTCTCAGACTGGTTCTGAGTGAGCCCGAGCGACCGCGTCCCGATGGCGCTCGCGGCCGTTCTCGTCGGCCGTTGACTTCCGCGCGTGCCACTCATTCTTGTCGGAGAAATAACTATTATCGCGCACTGCGAACACCGCGTATGGTCTCCCGTCGGACGAAAGCCGTCGCCCAATTCGGTATCGCAGTTCTCACCGCGCTCTGGATGGTGTCGATGCGCCGCCTGCTCCGCTCCAGCGACGACGAGTCCAACGAGCCGACGCCGCTGTCGCCGGGTGGTATCGCCGTCGGCGGGGCGTGGGGAATCGGGCAGGTGTGGGCCTACGACCGCGATAGCTGGCAGGTTCGAACGAACCGGCGTCGCGGGATGGCCGTCAGCCTCGCCGGTATCGCGGTCCAGCGCCGACTGCTCCCCCGAACCGAGTCGTTCCGGTACAGTTTCGGGTTCGGGCGCGTCCTCGGCGTGGTCGTCTACCGCGTGTGGTACGGACTGGTGCGACCGCTTCCGGGCGACGACTGAGTAGGATAACGCGAGAGTCCGGCCGGTAGCGACCCGTTAAAACGAAGAGAAACCGCCGACTGCGGGCGACTTATTCGAGGCCTTCGAAGTTCTGGTGGCGCTGGATGTCGACGCCGTCCTCGGTGACGACGGCGATGTTGATGCCGTTACCCGAGGCGAGGTCGCGCTCGACCGCCGAGCGGATGGCCTTCGTGGCGACCTGCTTCGCCTCGTCGATGCTGAGGCCGTCCTCGAACTCCTGTTCGAGCACACCGAGGGCGTACTGGCTGCCGGAGCCGGTGACGGTGTACTCCTCTTCGAGGATGGAGCCGGCGGGGTCGATGCTGTAGATGTGGGGTCCGGTCTCGTCGACGCCGCCGAGGATGGGCTGGACGACGTAGAACCCGCCCGAGCGGAGGAAGTTGCCGACGAGCGTCGACAGCGCCTGCATGCTCATGTCCTCGCCGCGGCGGGCCTCGTAGAGGCGGACCTCCGCGCGGAGGGAGCTGATGAGCGACTGGGCGGCCGAGACGGAGCCGGCGATGGTCAGCGCGCCCGTCGGGTGAATCTCTTCGACCTTCTGGACGTCCTTCGAGGAGACCATGTAGCCCATGCTGGCGCGCATGTCGGTCGCGAGGACGACGCCCTCTTCGGTCTTGATGCCGACGGTGGTCGTTCCGGTCTTCGTCTCTTTGTCTCCGAGCGAGTCGGCGCGACGCTCGGCGTTCGAGAACTCGCCGAGTTCGGGGCCGAACACGTTCGAGCGGTCGCCGTTCAGCGAGTCGAGACGGCCGGAGAACTCGTCGTGAGTCGGGGTACGCATTGTCAGCGATTGCACTTCGGCGCTGATAAATGCAACCCTTCACCTCGCCGTTGCCGGTGCCAAAGCGTCAGACGCGCGTCGGCGGCGGCCGCGCGGCGCGGTCGCTCGCGGCGAGTGTCGGAAGGAGGGAGGGCGCGCGAGTCGGCTTAGCGACCCGCGGCGCGTTCGTAGGCGGTTCCGGTCGTCTCCACGAGCCGGCGAATCGGGAGGGTCACACCCATCCGGCGAGCGGCGAGCGCGATGGGGAGGAGCGCGATACCCATCGCGACCGATAGCTGGTAGGCGGCAAACAGGACGTACTTCGTTAGGCGGGGAATCATCACCGTGTCCTCAGTCGTGGCTCGGGCGGTGCCGGTATATAAATCTTCTCTCAGCCGGGCGCGCGTCACCCCGTCGCTGTCTGCCGATTAAAGCGCAGTTGTCTCTAATCCAACTAGACCGACTATTCGGCGTGGGTCGCGCGTGACTCGCGGAGCGCTTTTCCATAAGTTATAGCGATAATCGCCGTGGCATGCGCGAGTCGTGCGCGCTCCGGTCGAACGAGTGAGCGTCGCGGGTTCGGACGAGACGACCGCTCGCGCGCCGGGCGTGTGAATCCCACGCGCCCCGACGCCCGAACCACAAGACACGAAACCCCACCGGCCCGTAACGTGTGTATGAGCAACTATCTCGTCGCGATGGAGGCGGCCTGGTTGGTCCGGGACGTAGAGGACATCGACGACGCCATCGGCGTCGCGGTCAGCGAGGCCGGCAAGCGACTCAACCAGAAGGACAAGGAGTACGTCGAGGTCGAAGTCGGCGCGACGCCCTGCCCCGCCTGTGGCGAACCGTTCGACTCCGCGTTCATCGCGGCCAACACCGCGCTCGTCGGCCTGCTCCTCGAAATCAAGATTTTCAACGCGGACGGCGAGAAGCACGCCTCCCGCATCGCGAAAAGCGAGGTCGGCGGCGCGCTCCGCGACGTCCCCCTCGACGTCATCGACATCCGCGAGTTCGACTCCGACGAAGACCAGTAACGCCGCGACGCCGCGTCCGGCCGCATCGGACCGCGCCGCCGACCACCGAACTCGGGGCGACCGCCCGAAGCGAGCGACAAATTCTCGCGACGCCCGCGAGCATTCACCCCGACGAGCGACCGGAACACTTTTTCATAACTACGGGTTATTACGCCGATATGGAACTCCCCACGCCCCAAGACCTCAGGGAACGCCGGAACTCCCTCGAACTGACGCAGAGCAAACTCGCCGACATGGCCGGCGTCTCCCAGCCGCTCATCGCCCGCATCGAGGGCGGCGACGTCGACCCGCGGCTCTCGACGCTCCGGCGCATCGTCGAGGCGCTGGACGAGGCCGAAGGGCGCATCGTGCGCGCGGAGGACATCATGAACACGACCGTCCGGAGCGTCGCCCCCGACAACTCCGTCCGCGAGGCGCGCGATATCATGCTCGACGCCGGCTTCTCGCAGTTGCCCGTCATCGAGAACGGCCGCCCGTTGGGCATCATCTCGAACGCCGACATCCGCCACGTTCAGGAGGACGACGTCACCGACCGTCCGGTCAACGAGGTCATGTCAGAGGGCGTCACGACGGTCGAACCCGAGACGACGCTGGACGAAATCGGCGTCTACCTCGACCACAACTCGGCAATCATCGTCGTCGAGAGCGGCGAGACGGTCGGCATCATCACCGAGGCCGACATCGCGGCCCACATCTGAGCCGACCCCGAAACGACGGCGGTTCCCCGACGACGCCGCTCGGAGTCAGCGCCGCCGGACGACGAGGGGCGTCTCGCCCTTCGGCTGGGTCGTCATCTCGGGCGTGATTGCTAACGCCCCGTCGCCGGCCCAGTCGAGGTCGAAGTCGCAGAGCGCGGTCGCGAGGACGATCTTCGCCTCCGTGAGCGCGAACGCCCGCCCGAGACAGCTTCGCGGCCCGGCCCCGAAGGGGAGGTAGGCGTAGGCGGGGCGGTCGGTGTCGCCGTCCCATCGTCCGGGCCGGAACGCGAGGGGGGCATCGTACCACCGCTCGTCGCGGTGGATGCGGATGATAGAGAGGTGGATGTCCGTGCCCGCCGGGACGACCCGGTCGCCGGTCGGAAACGGTTTCGCGGTCTCCCGCGGGAGCGTGTGGACCGGCGGATAGAGCCTGAGGGTCTCTTTGATGACGCGTTCGAGCACCGGGAGCTCTCGGGTCGCGTCGGCGGTCACGGGGCCGTCGCCGACGACGCGGTCGACTTCGGCGACGGCTCGTTCCCGGACGTCGGGATGAGTCGCGAGCAGGTACAGCGCGTAGGTGAGCGCGAGCGCGGTCGTCTCGTGGCCGGCGAAAATCATGCCCACGAGCTGGTTCTCAAGCGACTCGACGGTCGCCGGGTAGTCCGCGTCGGTTCCGAGCGCGTCGGCGAGGCGGCGCGTGAGGCTCTCCTCGTCGGCGGTCTCGACCAGTTCGCGGACCTCCTCGCGGAGGACGCGGTCGGCTCGGTCGAACCGGCGTCGGCTCGGCGTCGGTACCCACGACGGCAGCACCCACGACGCGGGCGCGAAGCGACCGTTGAGACCGTCGGCGGCCGACCGAATCCGCACGTCGCCGTCGAGGTCGAGTTCCCGTCCGAGGATGGTGGCAAAGATGATGTCCAGGGTGACCGCCTTCATCTCGGATTCGAGCGACAGCGTCCCCGAGTCGGGCCACGTCCGCAGGCGGCGCTCGACCTGCCGGCGCATCACGGGTGCGTAGTCGTCGACCCGCTCCCAGCGGAAGAAGGGCTCTAGCTCGTCGCGCTGTCGCCGCCACTCGTCCCCCTCGGCGGCGATGACGGCGTCGCCGAAGGCGGCCTCGAACTCGCCGCCCTTGACGATGGAGTCGCGGTCGGTCACGAACGCCCGCTCGAAGTGGTCGGGGTGGGCGAGGACGTACAGGTCGTCCATCCCCACCACGTCGAGTCCGACCGCGTCCTCGACGCCGTGGTCCGCGAGGAGGTCGGCGACGAAGCCGAACGGGTCGGCCGCGAAGCCGACGGTGTGCCCCACGAGCGGGAGGCCGCTCGGTGTCGGTGGCGGTGAAGTCACACCTCCACTATGGCGAACGTCGGTAAAATAGTGCTTCTAATCGAACAGTTCGATTCGGCGCTCGGTCCGCCCTCAGAGGTCGAGGCCGCGAATCGAGACGCTCTCGCCCGATTCGACGCGGCCGATGACGCGGCCGTCGGTCGCCTCGACCAGCGCCTCGGCGTTCTCCTCGGGGACGGCGGCGACGAAGCCGGTGCCCATGTTGAACGTCGTGTGCATCTCCTCGTCGGAGACGCCGCCGCGTTCCTGAACGAACTCGAACACCGGTTGGGGGTCGAAGGCGTCGTCGACGACGTAGCGGAACTCGCCCATGCGTTCGAGGTTGGTCCAGCCGCCGCCGGTGACGTGGGCCGCCGCGTTGGTCTCGGCCGCGCGCAGGTCGTCCAGCAGGTAGGTGTAGAGCCGCGTCGGTTCGAGGAGCGCCTCGCCGACGGTGTCGTAGTCGTCGCCGTCCCAGTCGTCGTCGTAGTCGCCGTCGGCCGTGGCGGTCTTGCGGGCGAGCGTGAGGCCGTTCGAATGGATACCCGACGACGGGAAGCCGACGAGCGCGTCGCCCTCCTCGGCCTCACCGGGGAAGATGGAGTCTTTCTTCGCCAGTCCGGCGCAGGTGCCTGCGAGGTCGAGGCCGTTTATGACCTCGGGCATGACGGCCGTCTCGCCGCCGACGAGTTCGATGTCCGCTTCTTCGGCACCCGCGGCGAGGCCCCGTCCGACCTGCTCGGCGAACGTCTCGTCGGGGGCGTCGACCGCGAGGTAGTCCACGAACGCGACGGGCCGGACGCCGGCCGCGACGAGGTCGTTGGCGTTCATGGCGATGCAGTCGATGCCGACCGTCGAGTAGTCGCCGAGCGCCTCGGCGACGAGCAGTTTGGTGCCGACGCCGTCGGTGGCGAGTCCGAGGTAGCGGTCGCCGATGTCGAGCAGGCCGGCGTAGTCGCCCGACCCGCCGCCGACCTGCGCGACGAGCGCGGCGGTCGCGGCCTCGCTCGCCTCGATGTCGACGCCCGCGTCGGCGTAGGTCATCCCGTCGGAGTCGTCGTTCGTCATGTTCGTGTACGAGATAGGCCGAAATATAAAATCACAGGGTACGAATCATACACGTTCTCGCATAGGTGAGCGTTCGCCGGCGGTCGGGCCGACGACGGAGGCACGATGGACCGGCGTCGCCCGTACGGTTACCCACTTCCTGTCGGCCGCGCGCGCTCCGGGACCCCCCGCTACGACCCTCCTAATCGTCGGCTTCCGAGCCGATGTTATCGAATAATCAATAGCTTTTGCAATATTTGCTAAAAAGCACGAGACGAGAGAATAAACTTTCTCGGGAGATTTAAGCGGTTTGTAAAACGTTACGAAAGAAGAATGTCTTCCGTAACCCGGCCCTGAACGGTCGAAAAAGGACCCGAATTCACGGTAACGCTCGGCCCCTTATATTATGGTCCCCGTCGTATGCAGAAGTGACGATGTCCGGAATCCCCTCCACGAACGACTCGATCGCGCTCGACTTCGCATCGACCGTCGGCCGCCTCGCGTACGCCCCCGTCGAAACCGTCGCGTTCTGGTCGGCAGTCGCGCTGCCCCTCGCGTACCTGCCCGTCCTCAGCGGCGGTCTGAGCGCCGGCGAAATCCCCCTCTTCGCCGGGCTCATCGCCCTCCACGCCGTCGCGCTCGTCCTCGGGCGTGACCACGGCCAGCAGTAACTGCGTTCCCCCGACGCGTACGACCAACCCGGATTCGTCTCGGTCCCCGCCGACGCTCTCCCCGCGAAGCGTACGTCAGCACCCCTGCCCGACCGCGAACCGCTCGCTACCCAACCCAACCTGACAGCAGCCCCCAATCCACCCTCAACCCGACCGACCCGCCGCTCGAACCCGGCCTCGACGTGCCGACCGACTCTCCGCTCCCCTCCCCCCGGACTCCGCCTTCTCGGCTCCTTTTGCCTCCGTTCGTCCCCGTAACGAATCGAGCCGTCGCTCGCGGCTTCGAGACCGAAACGAACCAGAAATCGAGCGGTTGGGGTCGTCCTAACTCCCCGTCGTCGGGTCAGAACCCGACGAACAGGAACAGGCCGACAGTGAGGAGAATCGACAGGGCGAGCACGCCGGCGAACACCGGCGTGCTCCACGACTGGACCGTCTTTCCGTCGAGCGAGCCGAACGGGAGCATGTTGAACGCCGCGAGGAAGGCGTTGATGATGAGCCCGCGCGCGCCGACGAGTTGGACCACGTCGGAGCCGACGGCGACGCCGACGACGAGTACAGGCGCGAAGGCGACGAGGAGCAAGAGGTTCGTCACCGGCCCGGCGAGGGCGATGAGACCGTGTTCGCGCTCCGTGAGCACGCCGCGGTGGTAGACCGCGCCGGGCGCGGCGAAGATGAACCCGACGAGCGCGCTCATGATGGCGATGGCGAGCATGCCGTAATCGGCGCGGAACTCGGCGACCTGATTGAACCTGACGGCGACGACCTTGTGGGCGACCTCGTGGAGGAGAAAGCCCACGCCGGCCGTCAGGAGGCTCACGACGAGCGCGAGGCCGAACGACCCGCTCGTCAGCAGTTGAAGCGTCCGGTTGCCGCCGCCGGCGAAGAAGATGGCGAAGGCGAGGCCGAGCGCGACCCACGCGACGAGCAGGTCGCGGAGCTCGCGCGAGGAAAACGAGACGTTCACGTCAGGGACCTCCAGATGAGGTCGGCGCTGTTGTGCGCGCCCTCGAACATCAGGTTCGCCACGCCCGCGACGCCGCCGAGGTCGGAGGCGATGACGGGGATGACGTAGGTGACGAAGAGGAAGCTCGCGATGATGCTCCCGATGTTCGTCATGGCGACGACCATGATGAGCTTGAACAGCGGCACGTCGAACATCTGGCCGACGAGGTCGACGATGGGCGTCTCCTCGTCTGCGAGCAGTTCGTTCAGTTTGCCGATGTCGCCGACGTTGACCGGCGTGTGCCGGAGTTCGACGTAGCCGGTGAACCAGCCGGGCGCGAGAAGCGGGTTGATGGAGGTCATCCACGCGACGAGGCCGCCGACGAGGGCGGAGGTCCACCGCGCGCCGGCGACCTTGGCGAGCGCGGCGGCGAACACGCCGTTGATGAGGAACCACGCGCCGAAAATCGTCAGGAGCCGTTCGTTGCCGACGCCGGCCATCGCCAGGAGGACGAAGAAGGCGACGAACACGGCGGTGACGCCGAAGCCGAGCAGTTTGCCCCACGGGAAGCCGTCCTTTTCGGCGACGCCGACGAGCGACTCCATCGGCGGGAGCGTCTCGGGGTGTTCGAGGTAGTTCTCGATGCCCTCGCGGTGGCCCGCGCCGACGACGGCGACGACGTGGCGGCCTGACTGCCGGAGCGCGACGAGCTGGTGGGCGATGTAGGCGTCGCGCTCGTCGATGAGCGCCGCCGCGCCGCCGGGGCTGAACCGGCGGAACTCCTCCATCATCGCCGACACCACGTCGCCGTCGGTCAGCTCGGCCATATCGAACTCCTCGTAGTCGGCGTCGCCCTCGACGGGCGCGAACAGGCCGAAGGCGTTCAGGACCGCGCCGACGGTGACGCCCACGACGACGCCCGCGAGGACGCCGATGACGAGGCTGCCGACGATGGCGACGCCGAGGCTCCCGAGGACGCCCGAGACGAGGCCGGTGCCGAGGCCGAGGCCGAAGCCGGCGACGATGCCGACCGCCGCGCCGCCGCCGAGGCCCGCGAGGACCGCGTCGTCGCCGTCGAGGGAGAACGAGGCGACAGTGTAGAGCATGTACGCGGCCGCGGCCCCGAGGACCGCGGCGGTGGCGGTGCGCGTCAACAGGAGGTCGGTGACGCCGACCGCGCCCCCGAACAGGCCGACGAGCGGCCCGAGGAAGACGCCGACGGCGATGCCGAACACCGCGCCGATGCCGCGGGCGTCGGCGACCCCGAACAGGAGGTCGCCGGCCATGCGCAGCTTTTCGAGCGTACCCATCCGCCGCCAGAAGCGCTGGATGGTCACCTGGATGTCGCGGTCGACGAGCGCCACGTCGAGGCCTTCCTCTTCGGCGGTCTCGACCGCCGCGAGCATGTCCGCGCCGGGCTTCACGTCGAACTTGTCCCCCATGCGCGACTGGACGTACGAGAGCATCCAGTAGGCGATAAACTGAAAGACGGTGTTGCCGCGAAGCAGGTCGCGCGCTTCGATGTCGTCGGGCGTTCCGCCCTTCAGCTGCCGGTAGCGCCCCTCGTCGAGTTCGACCGCGACGACGTCCGGACGCTCCTCTCTGACGGTCTCTTCGACCTCTCTGACGCTGTCGGCCGAGACGTGGGCCGTGCCGACGACGCGGACGTGACCCTCGCCGGGCGACGAATCGTTCATCGCCGGGTGTACCGCCCCACGGTTTTTATCCGTGTCGGCATCCCCCACGAACTATGCAGGAGTTCGACGCGCGAACCCCGACGCCCGCCCACGAGACGGCCATCGACTGCCTCCGCGCCGGCGTCGAGGCCGTGCTTCCCGACCGCGTCGTCCGCGAGTCCGTGTCGCTCGACGGCGACGCGCTGACCGTCGCGGACGCCGCGTACGACCTGACCGCCTACGACCGCATCCTCGTCGTCGGCGGGGGCAAAGCCGGAAACGGCGTCGCCGACGCCCTCGAAGCCGTCCTCGGCGACCGCATCGACGGCGGCGTCGTGGTGACGCCCGACCCGTCGCCGAGCCCCGACGGGCGCATCGAGCGACTGCCCGGCGACCACCCGGTCCCGTCCGCGCGCGGCGTCGAGAGCACCCGGCGACTCGCTGACCTCCTCTCGGACCTCGACGACCGGACGCTCGTCCTCGCCGCCATCACGGGCGGCGCGAGCGCGGTCCTCCCGGCTCCCGCCGAGGGAATCTCGCTCGCCGAGTTACAGGAGACGACCGACAAACTACTCGAAAGCGGCGCGGAGATTCACGACCTCAACGCGGTCAGAAAACACGTCTCGACGCTGAAAGGCGGCGGTCTCGCGCGCCTCGCCGCGCCCGCGACGGTCGTCGGCCTCGTCCTCTCGGACGTGGTCGGAAACGACCTCGGCGTCATCGCCTCCGGTCCGACCGCGCCCGACGAGACGACCTACGACGACGCCCTCGACGTGCTGGATCGCTTCGACCTCGACGTGCCGAAATCGGTCCGAACCCGGCTCGCCCGCGGCTCCGCGGGTGACATCCCGGAGACGCCGAAACCCGGCGACCCGGTGTTCGACCGCGTGACGAACCACGTCCTCGCGGACACCTTCACCGCGCTCGACGCCGCCCGCGAGGTGGCCGACGACCGCGGCTACGACCCGCTCGTCCTCTCATCTCGCGTTCGCGGCGAGGCGCGCGAGGCCGCGAAGACGCACGTCGCCGTCGCGGAGGAGGCGCTCGCCACCGGGAACCCGATTCCCGCGCCCGCCGTGGTCCTCTCGGGCGGCGAGTGCACCGTGACGGTCCGCGGGGACGGCGACGGCGGGCCGAACCTCGAATTCTGCCTCGCGGCCGCCGCCGAACTCCCCGACGAGGCCGTCCTCGCCAGCATCGACAGCGACGGGAAAGACGGCGGGACCGACGTCGCGGGCGCGGTCGTGGACTCGTCGTCGGTCGCCGCCGGCGACGCCCGCGCCGCGCTGGCGAGAAACGACGCGCTCCCGGTGCTTCGGGAGGCCGGCGCGCTCGTCGAGTCCGGCGCGACGGGGACGAACGTCAACGACCTGCGCGTCCTCGTAGTCGGCGAGGGCGTCTGAGCGCCGGCGGTTCTCCGGGCGGCGGGACAACAGGTTTGTATCCTCCGGCGGAGTACCCCCCGTATGGCCGGTTTGTTGCCCTCCACCCCCGACACCTCCGCCGCGGACGAGTCCTCGCCGCGGGTCATCGGACTCGACGACGACGAGGCGTCGGACCTCCTGTCGGCGCTCTCGTCTGAGACGGCCCGCCGCGTGCTCGCCGCGCTCCACGAGGAGCCGACGAACGCCGCGGAACTCGCAGAGCGCGTCGACACGTCGCTCCAGAACGTCCAGTACCACCTCCGAAAGCTCGACGACGCGGGCCTCGTCGAGGTGGTCGACACCGTCTACTCCGAGAAGGGCCGCGAGATGAAGGTGTACGCCCCCGCCGACAGGCCGCTTGTCGTCGTCGCCGCCGGCGAGGAGACCCGGACGGGCCTCGCGTCCATGCTGACGAGCCTGCTCGGCGGGGTCGCCGTGTTGGCCCTGCTCTCGGCGCTCGTCCAGTGGGTCGCATCGCGCGGCCTCGGCGTCCTCGGCGGGGCCGGCGGGACCGCCGAATCCGCCGACGCCGGGGCGGTCTCGACGATGGCCGCGGAGGCCGCGCCCGCGGCGGCGCAGGGAATTCCGCCGGGACTCGCCTTCTTCGCCGGCGGTCTCGTCATCCTGCTCGTCATCGCGGCCGTCCAGCTCGCCCGGCGGTGAGGCCCCGCGGGAGCGGACGGCGACCGGGTCGGCGACCCGCGCTGGGGTAACTATTCGTACTCCGCCCAACTACAGCATAGCATGAAACACCGTGCCGTGGTCCGCGGTATCGGGGTCGGCGTCGGCGAAGACGGCTCGAACGTCCCGGCGGTCGTCCTCGAAGCGCGCGACGAGTTCCTGCCCATCGTCATCACGTCGGACCAGGCGCAGGCCATCCAACTCGGTCTCTCCGGCGAGCAGTTCGAGCGCCCGCTGACCCACGACCTCCTGGTCGAGATGGTGACGGAGTTCGGGGGGGCCATCGACAGCATCCGCATCGACGACCTCTCGAACGGCACGTTCCTCGCGAAGGTCGACGCCGAGCGCTACCACGACGGCGAGGCGCGGTCGGTCGTCTTCGACGCGCGCCCGAGCGACGCCATCGCCCTCGCCATCCGGGTGGACTGCCCGATTCTCGTCTCCGACGAGGTGCTCGACGCCGCCGGGCAGTCGCCCGAGGCGTTCGACGCCGACTTCGACGAGTGAACCGGGGCCGTCGCCGCCGCGCCCCACGATTTCAAGCCCCCTCAGCGTGACCCCGTTCGCATGAGCGAACCCACCGCGACGCTCGACGAGTCGCGCACCGAGATGACCGAACTCATCCTGCCGAACGACACCAACAACCTCGGGCGGGCCCTCGGTGGCGCGGTCCTCCACTGGATGGACATCTGCGGGGCCATCGCGGCGATGCGCTTTTCGAACCGTCAGTGCGTCACCGCGTCGATGGACCACGTCGACTTCATCGGTCCCATCGACCTCGGCGAGGTGGCCGTGATGGAGGCGTACGTGTTCAACGTCGGCCGGACCAGCGTGGACGTGAAAGTCGACGTCCACGCCGAGAACCCGAAGACGGACGAGCGACGGAAAACCACCTCCTCGTTCCTGACGTTCGTCGCGCTCGACGACGACGGGAAGCCGACGCCGGTCCCCCGTCTCGTCTGCGAGACCGACGCCGAAGAGGAACTCCGCGCCGAGGCGGTCGCCGCCCGCGCCGACCAGCTCGAATCCGTCATCGAGCGCATGGAGAACTGAGGGCGTCAGCGTCAGTGCCGGTGCCAGCGCCAGCGCCGAACCCTTTTCCCCGACGGCGACCGACTGGCGACCATGCTCGACGTTCCCGTCCCGGACCCGCCGTCGCTCCCGACGGTGGACCCGAACCAGTACGACGACGCGCAGGTCGCGGCCGACGCCGACTTCAAGCGAGCCGAGTTGGAGGAGTTCCTCGAAGCCGGCGCGTGGGCCGACGCCTTCGAGGCGTGGGCCGCCGAGACACCCGTCACCGAGGCGCAGTGGGAGGTCGTCCTCGACCTCGGCCTCCTCACCTACTTCGACTTCTTCTGGGACGACTTCGCCGACCGCGTCGGCTACCACGCCCCCGGCATCCCCGAGGACTGGAAGGAGCGCGAACTCCACCCCGACCTGACCTCGTGGGGCGAGGTGTCGTCTATCAACGCCGGCCTCACCGAACTCGGACAGGAGGTGTGCGACGTGCTCAAAGACGACTACATCGACTGGGAGTCCGAGTACGAAGCGCCGGACGACCTGCCGGACTTCGGCTGAGCCGCCGGGAACTCGCGTCACGTCACGGCGGACGTTTATGTCGTTCCCGCGTCACACGACGGTATGCACCGCCGAGCCCTCCTTTCGAGCGCCGCCGCGCTCTCGCTTGCCGGCCTCTCGGGCTGTCTCGCCGACGCCCGACGAACCGCCAGCGGTCGAATCCGCGCCGACACCGGCCACTCGCAGCTCCACCCGACCGACGAGCGGTACGTGAAAGGGTCGTTCCCCGACGACGCCGACTTCCGCGGGTGGCTCTTTTCGGACCCGCCGGCCGACCAGCGGGACGTGTTCACCGACCGCGCGATGCAGGGGCAGTACTCGAACGACCTACTGGAGGCCGACGGCGACTCGTTCGTCCTCCTGTTCGAGGTCCGAATGGCCCGCGAGGACGCCGCGTTCTACAACATCGGATTGTCGCCGTCGTGGTCCGGGTGGCGCGACGCCGACATCCCGATTCGGCGGTCGCCGCCGGCCGACCCCGATGCGTTCGAGGTGGATGCCGACACGCTCGTCTGCACCCACCTCTCGACGTTCGACGTCGCGAGGGGGTCGACCCCGACGACCGCAACGCTCCAGGTGTTCGAGCGCGACGACGAGTCCGGAATCACGCGCGGGTCGTCGGCCGAGTCGGTCGTGGCCACCCACCGCGTCGGTCGTTGGTCGGACCGGTAGCGTCGGAGTCTCGTCGGGCCCCTCGGCGTCGTCGTCCGCGTCGCCGTCGGCCGCGGAGTAAGCGTTATACTTCTCGCGGGACTGCTCTCGGATAGCATGCGACGACACCGGACTTCGCGTCGCCCGTCCGCGGTCGGCCAGTCTCGACTGTCGGTCGTCGTCCGGTCGCTCATTATTGCGGGGTAGTAGCCTCGCACATCTCTCATCCTCGACTCCCGTCCGTATCGACCTCCGAGCGACAGCGGTCTCCCGTCCGGTGACCACGACCACCGGAATCCAATGAAGCGACACACCCACTACACCCGACAGGCGTATCGACAGCGACCAGCAGGCTATCGACAGCGGAGGGTCTCCCGTGTCTGAGTCGGACCCGGCGGAACGGCCGACCGACGCGGACCAGACCCGCCGTTTTGATATATATCCACGAGAAGGACGGGGTATGGAAGACATCGCAGACCAGTACACGCCGTCGGACGTGGAGTCCGTCGTCGGCGAGTACTGGGACGAGAACGACGCCTACGAGGCGACGAAGGAGGCACACGCCGACGACCCGTCGTTCTTCTTCGTCGACGGCCCGCCGTACACGTCCGGCCAGATGCACCTCGGCACGGCGTGGAACAAGACGCTGAAGGACGCCGTCATCCGGCACAAGCGCATGACGGGGCACCAGGTCACGGACCGCCCCGGCTACGACATGCACGGCCTCCCCATCGAGGTCAAAGTCGAGGAGGAACTCGG
Source organism: Haloferax sp. KTX1 (assembly GCF_902410085.1). Lineage (NCBI taxonomy): Archaea > Methanobacteriati > Methanobacteriota > Halobacteria > Halobacteriales > Haloferacaceae > Haloferax > Haloferax sp. KTX1. Next base: position 168,195 of record NZ_CABPRH010000009.1, read on the forward strand.
CTTCACCTCGAAGCGCGACATCGAGGAGTTCGGCATGGAGCAGTTCATCCGGAAGTGCAAGGAGTTCGCCGTCCGCAACCGCGAGGCGATGGACGAGGACTTCCAGTCCATCGGCGCGTGGATGGACTGGGACAACCCGTATCAGACGCTCTCGCCCGAGTACATGGAGTCCGCGTGGTGGGCGTTCTCGAAGGTCGCCGAGAACGGACTCGTCGAACAGGGCAAGCGGAGCGTCAACTACTGCCCGCGCTGTCAGACCGCCATCGCGGCCAACGAGGTCGAGTACGACGAAATCACCTCCCCGTCCATCTACGTCAAGTTCCCGCTGAAGGGCCGCGAGGGCAACCTCGTCATCTGGACGACGACGCCGTGGACCATCCCCGCGAACACGTTCGTCGCCGTCGACGGCGAGATGACGTACCAAGAGGTCCGCGCCGAGAAGGACGGCGAGAGCGAGGTGCTGTACCTCGCAGAACCCTGCGTCGAGGAGGTCCTGAAGAAGGGCCGCTACGAGGACTACGAGGTCCTCTCGGAGGTCACGGGCGAGGAGATGGTCGGCTGGGAGTACGACCACCCGCTCGACGGCGTCGTCGCCGAGTACGCCGACTTCGAGGGCGCGGGACAGGTGTACACCGCCGACTACGTCGAGGCCGACCGCACGGGCCTCGTCCACTCCGCGCCCGGTCACGGGCAGGAGGACTTCGCCCGCGGGCAGGAACTCGGCTTAGACGTGTTCGTTCCCGTCGACGACAAAGGCGAGTTCACCGAGCAGGGCGGCGACTACGCGGGCACGTTCGTCCGCGACGCCAACCCGGAGGTCATCGAGGACCTCGACGAACTCGGCCACCTGCTCCACGCCGGCGAGCACGACCACCGCTACGGCCACTGTTGGCGCTGTGACACGGACATCATCTTCCTCGCCACCGACCAGTGGTTCATCACGGTCACGGACGTGAAAGAGCAACTCCTCGACAACATCGAGGACTCGGAGTGGCACCCGCAGTGGGCCCGCGACAACCGCTTCCGCGACTTCGTGAGCGACGCGCCCGACTGGAACGTCTCCCGCCAGCGCTACTGGGGCATCCCGCTTCCCATCTGGGTCCCGAACGACCCGGACGCCGAGGGCGCAGAGGAGATGATTGTCGTCGGCACCCGCGAGGAACTGGCCGAGCGCGCCGACCAAGACGTCGACCCCGAGACGGTCGACCTCCACCGCCCGTCGGTGGACCCCATCACCATCACCGAAGACGGCGTGACCTACGAGCGCGTCCCCGACGTGTTCGACGTGTGGATCGACTCCTCGGTCGCCACGTGGGGCACCCTCGACTTCCCCGGCGAGACGGAGGCGTACGAAGAGCTGTGGCCCGCCGACCTCATCATCGAGGCGCACGACCAGACCCGCGGCTGGTTCTGGTCGCAACTCGGCATGGGCACCGCCGCGACCGGCGAGTCGCCGTACAAGGAGGTCATCATGCACGGCTTCGCCAACGACAAGGACGGTCGCAAGATGTCGAAGTCCGTCGGCAACATCGTGACGCCCGAGGAGGCCATCGACCGCGCCGGCCGCGACCCACTTCGCGCCTACCTCCTCAGCCACGACCAGCAGGGCGTGGACCTCTCGTTCGAGTGGGACGGCCTCGCCGACACCCAGTCGACGCTCAACATCTTCTGGAACGTCTTCCGGTTCCCGCTTCCGTACATGGACCTCGACGGCTACGACCCCGCCGAGGCCGACCTCTCGGAGGGCGAACTCACCGTCGTCGACGAGTGGGTGCTCTCGCGGCTCCAGACCGTCGAAGCCGAGATGGCCGACGCGTGGGACGATTACGAGGTCTCCACCGCGCTCAACACCCTTCTGGACTTCATCACGAAGGACGTCTCGCGGTTCTACGTGAAGGCCATCCGCGAGCGCATGTGGGACGAGGAGGACTCGGCGTCGAAGCTCGGCGCGTACGCCACGCTCTCGACGGTGCTCTCGGAGTCCATCCGGCTCATCGCGCCCTACGCGCCCTACATGGCCGAGCGGATGTACCAGCGGCTCGACGGCTCGGAGACGAGCGTCCACATGCTGTCGTACCCCGAGGCCGACGAGGAGCGCCGCGACGAGGAACTGGAGGCCAACATGGCCGTCCTCCGCGACGTGGAGGAGGCCGCGGCGCACGCCCGCCAACTCGGCGGCCGCAAGCTCCGCTGGCCCGTCTCGCGCATCGTCGTCGAGTCCGACGACGACGCCGTCGCCGACGCGGTCGACGCGCTCTCGGACCTCCTCGCCGAGCGCGTGAACACCCGCGACGTGCAGGTCGTCGAGGTCTTCGACGAACTCGTCGAGACCGCGGAACCGCAGATGAGCGTCATCGGGCCGGCGTTCGGCGCGGACGCCCAGAAAATCATGGAGGCAGTCGAGGGACTGTCGCGCGCCGAGGTCGAATCCGGCGTCGAGGTCGACGGCGAGACGTACGACCTCACCGACGAGATGGTCTCGTACCGCGCGGAACCGCCGGAGCACGTCTCCGGTGCCGACTTCGAGGGCGGCACGGTCTACGTGGACACCGAACTCACCGACGACATCGAGTCCGAGGGCTACGCCCGCGACGTCATCCGCCGGATTCAGGAGATGCGCAAACAGCTCGACCTCGACGTCGAGGCCGAAATCGACGTGTCGCTCGCGGTCGACGACGAGCGCGTCGCCGGCTTCGTCGCGGAGAACAGCGCCCTCATCGCCGAGGAGGTCCGCGCCCGCGAGTTCGACCTCGGGTCGGCCGAGGGCGAGACGGTCGAGACGTGGGACGTCGAGGACGTGTCCGTGACCATCGCGGTCACCCAACTCGACTGAGGCGGTCGCGCGCCGGTCCGCACCGGCCCGCGGCGTCTCCGCCGGCCCGACGCTCGGCCGCCGCCGCGACCCGTGAAATGGAGGGTTCTTACCGCCGATTTTTCGCAGACGGCGACCGCCCCGACTTCCGACTGACCAACACTTTTGGCCTCATCGAACGTGAGGGACGGTGAGTCATGAAGAAACTCATCAACGAACCCGGAGCGGTCGTAGACGAGATGCTCGACGGGATGGTCGCGGCGCACCCCGAACTGCGCCGGCTCGACGGTACGAACGTTCTCGTCCGCGGCGACGCGCCGGTCGAGGGGAAGGTCGCGGTCGTCTCCGGCGGCGGGTCGGGCCACGAGCCGACGCACGCGGGCTACCTCGGCGAGGGGATGCTCGACGGCGCGGCGGCCGGTGAGGTCTTCACCTCGCCGACGGCCGACCAGTTGGACGAGATGATTCAGGCGACGGACGCGGGCGAGGGCGTCCTCTGCGTCGTCAAGAACTACGAGGGCGACGTGATGAACTTCGACACCGCCGCCGAGATGGCCGGCATGGAGGGCGTCGACGTCGAGCAGGTCGTCGTCAACGACGACGTGGCCGTCGAGGACTCGCTGTACACCTCGGGCCGCCGCGGCGTCGCGGGCACCATCTTCGTCCACAAGTGCGCGGGCGCGAAGGCCGCCGCGGGCGGCGACCTCGGCGAGGTCAAAGCGGTCGCGGAGAAGGTCATCGACAACGTCCGAACCATGGGCATGGCGCTGACCTCCTGTGTCACCCCGGAGAAGGGCGAACCGACGTTCGACCTCGGCGAGGACGAGATCGAACTCGGCATCGGCATCCACGGCGAGCCGGGAACCGAGCGCGCGGAGGTCATGAGCGCCGACGAAATCACCGAGCACCTGACCGAGAACGTCCTCGACGACCTCGACCTCGACGAGGGCGAGGAGGTCGTGACGATGGTCAACGGCATGGGCGGGACGCCGCTGTCGGAGCTGTACATCGTCAACCGCAAACTCCAGTCCATCCTCGACGACCGCGGCGTCGAGACGTGGGACGCGTGGGTCGGCGATTACATGACCTCGCTCGACATGATGGGCTGTTCGGTGTCCGTGCTCCGCGTCGACGACGAGCTCAAGGAACTGCTCGGCGCGCCCGCGGAGACGCCCGGACTGACGGTCACCGAGTAAGTCGGACGCACCGTCTCCGAGTACGCGACGACCCCCGCCGCGAACTCCCGGCGGCGACCCCCGACACGTCACCGATTTTTCGCGGCAGAACAGTCCCGCGGGACAAGGGATTAACGATAGGCCGACGAAAGACAGCCATGGCCGACGCAGAGACACAACGCGAAGCGGTGCTGGACGCGCTCGACAACGTCGCCGAGCGCCTCGCCGAGGAGAAGGAGTATCTCACGGACCTCGACTCCGCCATCGGCGACGCCGACCACGGCGCGAACATGGAACGCGGCTTCGGCAAGGCCGCCGACAAGCGCGACGAGTTCGCCGAGATGGAGCCGAACGACGTCGTCAAGAACGTCGGGACGACGCTCATCTCGAACGTCGGCGGGGCCTCCGGCCCCCTCTACGGCGGCTCTATCATGTTCGCCAGTCAGGAACTCGAAGACGGCATCACCGCCGAGACGTCGGTGGCGTTCGCGGAGGCGTACCTCGACAAGGTCAAGGACCGCGGCGGCGCGCAGGTCGGCGCGAAGACGATGGTCGACGCGCTCGTCCCCGCCGTCCACACCTACAAGAAGTCCATCGAACAGGACGACCTCCCGCCGCTCGAAGCCCTCGCCAAGGCCGTCGACGCGGCCGAGCGCGGCGTCGCCTTCACCGTCCCCATCAAGGCGATGAAGGGCCGCGCGTCGTTCCTCGACTGGCGCTCGGTCGGCCATCAGGACCCCGGCGCGACGAGCACGCTGTTCATCCTCGAAGAGCTGCTTGAGACCGCCGAGGAGTACCTCGACGGCGAGGTCGACCGCGACGCGCGGGCCGAAGACGCCGTCGGGAGGGACGAATGATCGGTCTCGTCGTCGTCTCGCACAGCGCGAAGGCGGCCGAGGGAATCGCTGAGGTCGCCGCGCAGATGGGCGGCGGCAACGCTCGCATCGTCCCCGCCGGCGGCGACGAAGACGGCATCGGCACCTCGCCCGACCGCATCCGCGAGGGTATCGAGGAGGCGGACGACGGCGACGGCGTCGTCGTCCTCGTGGACCTCGGGAGCGCCGTGATGAACGCGGAACTCGCCATCGAGATGGCGATGGACTCCGAGGCGGTCATCGCGGACGCGCCGGTGCTGGAGGGCACGCTCAACGCGGCCGTCGAGACGACGAGCAAGAAGGCGACGCTCGATTCGGTCGTCGAGCGCGCCGAGGACGCCCGCGACTACCGGAAGCTGAACTGAGTCGGCCGGCGGTCGAATCGGTTTTCGAGCCACCGACCCGACCGGCGAAAAGGGCCCGTCGCGCGACGCGGCGGCCCGCAGTTCCGTGCCGCTTTGTTCTGTTTCGTGTTATTCTTCGTCGCCGGCTTCGGGCGTCGAGAGCACTGCTTCGAGCGCGTCGAGCGCCGCCTCCGCGTCGTCGCCCTCGGCGACGAGGCGAACCTCCTCGCCGTGGCCGACGCCGAGGCCGGTGACCGCGAGCATGCTGGCGGCGGGGACGAGGTCGTCCTCGTCGGCGCGGCCGAGTTGGACGTCGGCGTCGAAGGAGTTCGCGGTCTCGACGAACTGCGAGGCGGGACGGGCGTGGAGGCCGTCTTTCGGGACGACCGAAACGGTGCGTTCCATACGTCGGGTATCGACCGCGGAGCGTTATCGCTACCGGTTGCGGAACGCGGCGAAGAAAAATCGTGAACGACGTGTGCGGGGCCGAAGGCGTCCGGGCAGTTAGAGCCCGAGGTACGCCGAGTTCGGGATAGCCCCGAGCAGGAACAGCACGCCGATGAGCAGCGAGTAGATGGTAATCGACATCGCCGGCGGGTCCACGTGGGTCCCGGAGTGCGAGTAGGCGATACGCTGGGTGAGCTCGCCGAGCAGCGCGCCGATGAGACCGCCGACCGCGGCGGCGACGATGATGAGCGGTTCGCTCCCGCCGACCATCGGCGCGGCGACGGCTCCGAACGCCGACCCACCGAGCGTGATGTGGTGGGTGACGGGTATCTTCTCGACGCCGAGGTTCAAGAACAGCAGGCTGGCCGCCGAGATACCGTAGGCGAGGAAGAAGCTCTCCGTGATGAGCCACGTCCAACCGCCGAGGATACCGGCCCCGAGGCCGATGACCACGATGTTGACCCACTTGTACTGGTGGGGAAGCCACGGCTCGGTCGCGGGTCGGCCGCTGCCGTCGCCGCGCGTCTCTCCCTTCTCGAACGGCGACATGTCGAGGAGGCCGCTGCCGGCGGGCGAGCCGATGAGCGGGTAGCCGAAGGCGATGCGCGCGATGAACGCCGTCGTCATGACGGACAGCGCGACGCTGTCGAGCGGGAGGCCGATGCCGCCCGCGACGCGGGAGATGAGGAGCCCGAGGACGCCGAAGAGACCGCCGACGGCGAGGATGTCGGGCTGCGTGCCGAACGCGTACGTGATGTCCTTACCGAAGTGGTAGCCGCCCTCGCTGGGGTTCATGTCGGCGTACCGCTTGCCCGCGTAGGCGCTGGCGGCGACGCCGCCGGCGAAGGCGATGTGCGGGCCGACGAACGGGCCGAATCCGATACTGCCGGTGATGCCCGTACCGAGCTCGCCGGCGGTGACGAGGTCGACACCTTCGAACTGTCGGATGATGATGCCCGCCGTCTCGCCGAGCAGCACGACGAAGCCGGTGAAGATGAACGACGGCAGCGCGCCGAGGGCCGCGCCGAACATCCCGCCCGCGAACGCCGCGAGCAGGAGGACGATGAACCGCTCGGTACTGACGCCGATGACCGGAATCTGGAGTGCGAATGTTTCGAACACGTGTTACTCCTCCCGTGCCCAGTCGAGCGAGCGGTCGACGGCCTCTTTCCAGCGGCCGTAGCGCGCTTCGACGTTCTGTGGGTCTTTCGGACCGAACTCGCGGTCGACCTGCCAGTTGTCGCGGAGTTCGTCGAGCGTCTCCCAGTAGCCGACGGCGAGGCCGGCGGCGTACGCCGACCCGAGCGCGGTCGTCTCGTCGACCTGCGGGCGGACGATTTCCGTGTCGAGGATGTTCGACTGGAGCTGGCAGAGGAAGTTGTTCTTGACCGCGCCGCCGTCGACGCGGAGACTGGAGAGGTCGATGTCGCTGTCGGACTCCATCGCCTCGGCCACGTCGCGCGTCTGGAACGCGATGGATTCGAGCGTCGCGCGGACGATGTGCTCGCGGCGGGTGCCGCGGGTCATCCCGACGATGGTGCCGCGGGCGCGCTGGTCCCAGTGGGGCGCGCCGAGGCCCGTGAACGCGGGGACGAAGTAGACGCCGTCGGTGGACTCGACCGACCGAGCGAGCTTCTCGGACTCGGCGGCGTTGTCGATGAGCGTCATGTCTTCGAGCCACTCGATAGCCGCGCCGGTGATGAAGATAGAGCCTTCGAGGGCGTACTGGACCGGCTCACCGGAGCGCTGGAAGCCGACGGTGGTGAGGAGGCCGTGTTCGGACATGACCGCCTCTTCGCCGGTGTTCATCAGCATGAACGAGCCGGTACCGTAGGTGTTCTTGGCGTCGCCGGCGTCGAAACAGGTCTGGCCGAACAGCGCGGCCTGCTGGTCGCCGAGCGCGCCGGCGACGGGGACTTCCGCGCCGAGGAAGCCGTCCGCGTCGGTCACGCCGTAGTAGTCGTCGTCGGACGACGGGCGGACCTCGGGGAGGAGTTCGCGCGGGACGTTGAACTCCTCTAAGAGCTCGTCGTCCCACTCCATGTCGTGGATGTTGAACAGCATGGTCCGCGACGCGTTCGTCACGTCCGTGATGTGGTTCCCCGTCAGATTGTAGATGAGCCACGTGTCGATGGTCCCGAACGCGAGTTCGCCGTCTTTGGCGCGGTCGCGGATGTCTTCGGGTCGGGAGCGCTGGAGCTTGATGGGGTCGGAGTTGTCCAGCAGCCACTCGGCTTTCGTCGCTGAGAAGTACGCGTCGGGTTCGAGACCCGTCTTGGCGCGCACGTCGTCGGTCTTGCCGTCCGCTTCGAGCGTCTCGATGCGGTCGGTCGTCCGACGGTCCTGCCAGACGATGGCGTTGTGAATCGGCTGTCCGGTCTCACGGTCCCAGATGAGCGTCGTCTCGCGCTGGTTCGTGATCCCGATGGCTTCCAACTGCTCGGGGTCGAGCCCGGCGCTCGAAAGCGCCGCGTCGATGACCTGCTTCGTGTTGTCCCAAATCTCGTTTGCGTCGTGTTCGACCCAACCGGGCTCTGGGTAGATCTGTTCGTGCTTCTCGTAGGCGTTGGCGACCACCTTACCGTCGTGGTCGAACACCATGAACCGCGTGCCTGTGGTACCCTGATCGATGGCACCGACGTAAGTTTCTCCTGACATTTCTAACCAACCTCGATACGAACTCTCGGTGTGAGAGTCCTACCACTACAAACGTGTACAAATTATATGATAAATGTTTCTTTACTACTCCCCCGCATATTGTGCCACCCCGATTCGCAGTATAGGGCCTATACCGGCTGAATACGGGGAGTACTATTTCACACGGGCACTTTTTGGACCGTTTTACTCAACGAGGCGATCCGCCGGACAGAACGACCGCGTCCGCCGAGGAACGGGCGAAAACGGCGATGAATCGGCAATATAATCCGACAAACCGCCGGCGATTCGGCGCGCGCGCCGAGCGCGGCGACGTTCGAGTGGTCCGGCGCTCGAACGCGTTCGTCCGTTAGCCGTGCGCGCGCGTCAGACCAGCGCCTCTTCGAGGAGCTGGAGCGGGTGTTTGATGTCGTAGCCCGTGCCGTGTTCCATCTGCATCGAGCAGGTGGGGCACTCGGTCATGCCGACGCTCCCCTGCGCGTGCTCCATGTGGTCGAACATGTCCGCGCCGATCTGCATCGACTTGTCGTATTTTTCTTCCTTCCAGCCGTAGGTGCCGGAGATGCCGGAACAGGAGTCGCCGACGTCCTCGATTTCGACGCCGTCGAGCTGGCGGAACAGCTCGACCGCCTGCCGGTCGAGGCCCTGATTGCGGCCGTGACACGGCGCGTGGTACGCGAAGGCTTGGTCGTCGACCGATGCCTCGCGAACCGCGCCTTCGAGGTCCTCGTGGATGCGGAGGTACTCCAGCGCCTCGTAGGTGTGCGCCGAGAGGTCCTCGATGCCGTCGATGTCGAACAGTTCGGGGTACTCCTGGCGGAGCGACATCGAACAGGAGGTACACGACGCGATGATGTCGTAGCCCTCGGGGATGAGCCCCGCGAAGTTGTCGACGTTGATGCCGGCGGCGCGCTTGGCGTCGTCGAGCATGCCGTTCGCGAACATCGGCGTCCCCGAACAGCGCTGTTTGGGGACGACGACCTCGTAGCCGAACGACTCGAACACGCGGACCATCGCCTTGCCCACCTCGGGCGTGTTGTAGTTGGAGTAACAGCCGTGGAAGTACGCGACGCGCTTTTCCTCGGAGCGGACCTGCGGGCCGCCGCGCTCGTTCCACCACTCGCGGAACGTCTGGGTGGCGAACTCGGGGAAGTCGCGCTCGGCCGTGATGCCGAGGACTTTCTCGTTAATCTGTTGGACGACCGAGTTACCCATGACGGCGTTCGCCAGCCGCGGGAACATGCCTCCCAGCTGGGCGAGGGTGCCGTAGTTGGCGAGGATGCGGTTGCGGATGTACTCCCGCGAGAGCTTGTCCATCTCCTCGTCGACGTACTCGCCGCGGGCCGTGTTGTGCATCTGGCTGAGCGGGACGCCCGACGGACAGGCGTCGTCACAGCGCATGCAGTTCGAACACGACATGATGGAGTCGTCGACGGCCTCGTCTTCCTTGCGCTTGAGCCGCCACTGCTCCGGCCCTTGGAACTTCGGCCCGGGGAACTCGTCGTCGACCTCGGCGACCGGGCAGGACACGTCGCAGGCGGTACACTTGTAACAGTTGTCCGCGCCGGGACGGAGGTCCATGTCGGTGCTGTCGGGGAACACCTCGACGGCCTCGAAGTCGTCTGTCTGTGCGTCGGGGGTCAACGTCGGGTTGCCTGGGGATTCTGCGTCGCTCATCTGGTTGCCTCCTCGCCCGCGAGGCGGCCGGCGACGGCACCCGTCGCCAAGGAGACGCCGCTCGCGGATTTCTCGCGCGCCACGTCGGCACCGCCGACGACGCCGCCCGCGGCGCGCAGGTTCTCGAAGTGTGGTTCGCCGTCTTCGTCGGTCGGCCGGAGTTCGTCGTCGGGGACGACGCCGAAGCGCGCGAACGCGTGGTCGCCGAACGCCTCGGGGTCGGACCAGTCGTAGCGGTCCTCGGGGTGCGGGACGTGACAGCCGAAGACGGGCTCTGTGACCGATTCGCGGTCGGAGTCGAGGCCCTTGCCGACGAGGCCGCCGGTCGCGAGGACGACCTGGTCGGCCGAGTAGGGCGTCGGTCTGTTCTTCTGGTCGACGATGACCGTCTCGACGCGGCCGTCGTCGGCCTCGAAGTCGACCGCCGGGTTGCCCGCCGCGATGCGGACGCCCGCCTCGTCGAGCGCGTCGAACAGGATGTCTTCGAGCTTGAGCCCGAGCAGGCTCGGCGGGCCGGTCGGCACCTCGAAGACGGGGACGCCGAGTCGGTCCGAAAGCTCCTCGCGGACCGCCTCGTCGTGGTCGTCGCCGAGCATCGCCGGGAAGCCGACGCGCGACTCGCCGTCTAACTCCTCGGCGACGGTGTCGGCGAGGGCGGACCGGACCGTGCCGCCGTCGACCTCCTCGTCTCGGTCGAGGGCCTTGGCGAACCGCGTCACCTTCGCGTCGGCGCGGAACCGCTTGGGGAACTCGACGGTGACGCCGCGGGCCGAAAACGGCACGCCGGCGGCCGCGAGGTGGTCCGCGGCGACGGGCGCGTCGAAGTCCGTGAGGCCCGCGAAGCCGACGAGCAGCGTGTCGCCGGACGAACTGGCGAGGCCGGGCGCGACCGACGCGGGGTAGCGCGCGGTCGGCTTCACCGCGCCGCCGTGGGTCATCACGAGCGCGTTCGAGTCGGTGTGGCCGCCGCGGTAGGCGTCGCCGACCGCCTCGTCGAAGACGCGGAGGCCGGCGCGGACGCCCTCTTCGCCGACGACGTGGTAGGGGTGCCCGTCCGGGAGCGCGTCGAGGCCGGCGTAGGGGTCCGAGAGGGGACCGTCGCCGCCGGCGTAGCCGAGCACGTCCACGAGGCCGCTGGCCTGCCGGAGCGTGCTCTTCTTGTGGGCGAGCAGGCGCACGCGAGCGCCCGTCTCGGCGGCCGAGAGCGCGGCCGTGCAGGCGGCGATACCGCCGCCGATGACGAGCACGTCGTCAGTTATCGCCATCTGCACCTCCGGGGGCGTCGTCGCCCGCGCGGTCCGCGGTCGGTTCGCGGCCGCCGTCCGCGACCGCGCCGCCGGACGCGACGCCCGAGGCGTCATCCTCCGAAGCGCCGCCGTCGTCGAAGGCGGCGAAGTCGATGTCGGCGTCGGCCGCCGCGGGGTCCTCGTCGCGGTTCATCGTGGCCGCGTGGAGCATGTGCTTCAGCGCGGTCTGGGAGAGCTGCGTGCCCCACATCGCGTGGCGCTCGCCCTTCCAGCGCTCCTGATAGAGGTCGTCGAGGGACGCGCGAATGGTCTCCTCGTCGTACTCGGGCGCGAGTTCGTTCGCCATCCGGTGACAGCAGATCGCGCCCTGACAGTTGCCCATCGAGGCGCGCGTCTGGATGCGCACGGAGTTGAGCTCCGTGCCGGCGGTGTCGAGGGCGTCCTGAATCTCGGCGCGGGTGACGGCCTCGCACTCGCAGACGACCGGGTTGGGGTCGACGCTGTTGAGGACTTCGTCGGCGCGCGAGCCGAGCCGCTGGGCCGACCGGCGGCCGATGGGCGACCGCAGGCCGAAGTCGTCCATGTAGTCGCGGAGGACGGTGAAGTCCTCGCTCCCCGGAAGCGGCACGTCGGCGGTGCGGCACTCGGCGTCGACGCCGAGCTTCTCGCAGACGTGGTCCGAAATCTGCTCGGCCATCATCCGGTAGGTGGTGAGCTTGCCGCCGACGATGCTCGTCATGCCCGGCAGGTCGTCGCGGTCGGCGTGGTCCAACAGGAAGAACTCGCGGGTGATGTCCGTCGGGTCCTCGGTGCCGGTGCCCGGCGGCTCGTACAGCGGGCGGACGCCCCAGAAGGAGCGAATCGTCCGCGCCTCGGCCAGCATGGGCACGAGTTCGGACAGCGTCTCTATCATCAGGTCGACTTCCCAGCCCTCTTCGGGGTAGTCCTCCGGGTCCTCGACTTCCTCGTCCGTCGTCCCGAGGATGCACGTCGTCTCGTGGGGGACGACGATGTCGGCGTCGCCCTTCGGCCGACAGCGGTTGACGACCGTGTCGACCTGCCGGGTGTTCATGATGGTCATGACGCCCTTCGACGGCCGGACCTCGACGTCGACGCCGGCGAGGTCGCCGATTTGGCCGGCCCACGCGCCCGTCGCGTTGACGACGTAGTCGGCGCGGATTTCCTCGACCTCGCCGGGCTCGCCGTGGACGTACGGGCCGGTGCCGGTCTGGTGGGTGACCTCGACGCCGACGACTTCGCCGTCCTCGACGAGCACGTCGGTGACTTCGGAGTGCGTCTCGATGCGCGCGCCGTGTTCGACGGCGCTCGCGGCGTTCGCCACGCAGAGGCGGAACGGGTCGACCGCGCCGTCGGGGACCTTGATGGCGCGCTTGATGTCCTTCGCGAGGTACGGCTCTATCTCCCGGGCCTCCTCGGCGGACAGCACCTCGGCCGGAATGCCGCACTCGCGACAGCCCTCCAACTTCTTCTCGAAGTACTCGTCGGAGTCCTCGGGGCGCTGGACGAACAGGCCCCCCGTCATCTCGACGCAGTGGCCCGCGATGCGCCGCAGGACGCGGTTCTCTGCGATACACTCCTTGGCGGACGGTTGGTCCGATACCGCGTACCGACCCCCGCTGTGGAGGAGCCCGTGCATCCGCCCCGTCGTCCCGTGTGTGAGATTCCCCTTCTCGACGAGGGTCACGTCCAGCCCGCGCATCGCGAGGTCGCGCGCGATGCCCGTGCCGGTCGACCCCCCGCCAATGACGAGGACGCTCGGCGATTTTTTCATCTGTCTTTCGTGAGGTAGGACCGACGGCACTTTATTTTACCTTCACTCGTCTCGCGTCCCGTTCGTCTCACGGAACGGACCACTTCGCTCGCGGGACTCCCATCGGTGCGCCCGTAGAATACCGTAGCTCGGCGTTTCTACACCGAATCGAAACGGCAGCGAAAATTCAAAATTATCGATGCAATTAGTTACGTTCGCCCTTGATGCGACGGTAGCCGAGAACCTCTCAACTGCCTTTGAGGCGGCCGTCCCGGCCGATCCCCGTGTTTCGTGTTCTCTCTTGTCAGGGGTGCTGTCGGTAGTGGTCGGTTTTTAGGCGTGTGCCGGATACCCTCTGCCACGGGACTTACCACGCCATGCGCCTCGAAGACAGAATCACCAGGCGACGTCGCCGCGGCGGGAAGCGGCCCCGGCTCGTTCGGGACCTGAGCGCGCTTGACCCGACCGCCCACCCGGACGAGCCGACCGGCCGCGGCCCGACGCTCGAACGCATCCTCGACCACCTCGACCCCGTGTTCGACGGCGACCTGCCGCCCGACGCCCACGTCCACGGGCCGAAGGGCGTCGGGAAGTCGGCGGTCGTCGCGACGCTCTTCGAGCACCTCGCCAGCGCGCTCCCCTCTCGGCGGTCGGTCATTCACACCACCACGCGCACCGCCGCCACGCCGACGACCTCGTTCGCCTACGTCGACTCCCGGGACGCCCCGACCGAGTTCGCGCTCCTCCACGCGGCGCTCGACGCGCTCTGCGAGGAGCCGGTACCGTCACAGGGCGTCGGCGTCGAGGCGCTCCGCGAACGGCTCACCGAGCGCGTCGGGCACGACGAGCACGCGGTCGTCGCCGTCGACCACGTCGGCGAGCCGGAGACCTACTCCGCGGCGACGGCGGTCGAGGCGCTCTCATCGGTGTCGCCGCACGTGTCGGTGCTCACCGTCGGCCGCGACCCCCGCGACGACGCGCGTGCGGGCGGCGAGGCGGACGGCGATACCGGCGCGACCGACGCGCCGTCAATCGCCGTCTCGGCCTACGAGCGCCACAGTCTCGTCGACATTCTCGTCGCGCGCGCGTCGGACGGCGTCACCCGCAACGCGCTCCCGCACGAGGCGACGCGCGAGGTCGCCGAGTGGGCCGACGGCGACGCCCACGACGCGCTGTCGGCGCTCTACGGGGCGGCGACGCTCGCCGCCGCCGACGGCGCGGACGCCATCGACACCGAGTACGTCTGTGCCGGCATCGACGCCGTTCCTGACGACGGCTGCTCGCTGGGGCGCGTGTTCGCGCTCCCCGAGAGCCGTCGCCGCGTCCTCCGGGCGTTCGTCGCGCTCGACGACGAGGCGACGGCCTCCGTCTCGGCGGCGACCGAGCACATCGCCGCGTCGCCGCGGGTGTCGCTGTCGCCGGCGACGGTCCGGCGCGTCCTCTACGAGCTTTCTGACCTCGGTGTCGTCCGCCGGGTCTCGGACTCCGACTCCACCGACGGGCCGGGCCGGCCGGCGACGCGACCCATCCCGAACTTCTCGACACTGGCGTTCCGCGGGCTGGACGACGCCGAACGTTGAGTGTCGAAAACGACGAACCCGACCTGCGGCGCGCTTCTCCCCGACCGCTGAACCTTTTTCCCCCGTCTCCCAACTCCGGGTATGGTTCCGCCGCTCGTACTCGACATCGACGGGACGCTCACCGACGCGGATGGCCACCTCGATCCCCGCGCGTTCGAAGCGCTCCCGTCGTGGGACGCCCCCGTCATCCTCGCCACCGGCAAGGCGTTTCCCTATCCGGTCTCGCTGTGTCACTACCTCGGACTCCCACAGACGGTCATCGCGGAGAACGGCGGGGTCGTCCTCGCCGACGGCGAGGTGACGTTCACCGGCGACCGCGAGGCCGCGCAGGCCGCCGCCGACGAGTTCGTCGCGCGCGGCGGCGATCTCGGGTGGGACGCCGCAGACACCGCAAACCGATGGCGCGAGACCGAAATCATCGCCCGTCTCGACGCCGACGAGGCGCTCCTCCGCGAGGTCGCCGCCGAGTTCGACCTCGAAGTCATCGACACCGGCTTCGCCTACCACATCAAGACGCCGGGAGTCGAGAAGGGCGTCGGCCTCGAACGCGTCTGCGAGACGATGGACTACGACCCCGAGGAGTTCGTCGCCGTCGGCGACAGCGTCAACGACGCCTCGACGTTCGGCGTCGCCGGGCGGTCGTTCGCCGTCGCCAACGCCGACGACGTGGCCAAGGAGGCGGCCGACACGGTGCTCGGCGAGTCGTACATGGACGGCACGCTGTCCGTGCTCGAATCGCTCCGCGAAAACGAGTAGGCGTCCGCTCCGCCCTGCCCCGCTCCGCCCCAC